>CABTAV010000112.1:0-5981 GCA_902482895.1 uncultured Streptococcus sp.
TGAGTGATAGAGTAGCTGAATCCCATAAAGATAGATGTGAAGAAAGCAGGAACCGCTTCAGACATATCATCCCAATGGATATTTTTCAAGCTAGCCAACATCATAATCCCAACGATAATCAAGATTGGAGCTGTAGCGGCTGTTGGTACAATCGCTAGAATTGGGCTAAAGAAGCTTGAGATCGCAAAACAGATTGCCACGACCAAGGCTGTCAAACCAGTACGTCCACCTGCACCGATACCAGCAGCAGACTCGACATAAGTCGTTACGTTCGAAGTACCAGCGATGGCACCAATTGAAGTACCAATCAAGTCAGAGTAAAGAGCCTTATCCAACTTAGCTGATTGGTGGTTTTCACCATTTGTCGCTACGATACCAACTTTTTCACCTGTACCGATCAAGGTACCAATTGTATCAAAAATATCTGTCAATGAGAAGGCAAGAATAGCCATCAGAGTTTCAGGCAAGCGAGCTGTATCTGAAATCAAAGCTCCCAAACCTTCTGAACCAAGAGCTGCACCAAAGACTGTCTTCAAATCTTCAAAGGCTGCACCAACATGGTTATTAGCAAAATCGATGCTTGACAAATCTACCAAACCAACTGCGATAGCAAGAATAGTTGTTGTCAAGATAGAGAGGATAATTCCCCCTTTAATTCCTTTGATAACAAAGAAGATTGTAATGGCCAGTCCTGCAAGTGCCACCAAAACAGCTGGGTTATTAAAGTCAACCAATCCTGGAACTGCTGAAGAGTTTGCTGCAATCGTTGCTTTAGCTTTGTCAGCCCCTTCTCCTACAACAGTATAGTTACCTGGATCGATCGTAAATTTCAAAAATCCAGCATTCTTAATTCCTACGTAGGCAAGGAAGACACCGATACCAGCTGAAATAGCTGAGCGAAGAGCATTTGGAATCGATTCAATGATCATTTTACGAACATTTGTCAAGGTAATAATCAATGAGATAATCCCACAGATGAAGACCATAGCTAGGGCTTCTTGCCAAGAATAACCAAGTCCAAATACGACTGTAAAGGTAAAGAAAGCATTCAGCCCCATACCTGGCGCTTGGGCATAAGGTAAGTTAGCGTAGAAGGCCATCATCAGGGTACCAGCAACTGCACCGATAATCGTTGCGAGGAATACACCCTGAGCAGGCATTCCTGTTTGCGAAAGAATTTGTGGGTTTACAAAGAGAATATAACTCATTGCAAAGAAAGTTGTTAAACCAGCGAGAACCTCTGTACGAACGTCTGTACCGTTCTCTTTTAGTTTAAATAATTTGTCCATTATTAATCTCCTTTTAATTTTTACGAACAATAATAGAATTATATCATTTATCATTCACTTTTTCAATATCTTTGTTTGATTTATTTAAGAATTTGATGAAATTTCTTTTTTGGTTTCGAATCTGATTTTCTGCCTGCTTTCTGTTATAATAGTAGACATCTTATCTGAAAAGACACTAGAAAGGTCCCTATGACGAAAAAAATTATTGCAGTTGACCTGGATGGAACCCTACTCAACTCAGACAGTCAGATTTCTGACTTTACCAAAGAAACTATTAAAAAAGTTGCTGAAAAAGGCCATCAGGTTATTATTACGACAGGGCGCCCTTACCGCATGTCAAAAGATTTTTACCATGAACTAGGCTTAGACACTCCTATGATTAACTTCAACGGCTCCCTCACTCATTTACCAGACCAAGTTTGGGATTTTGAAAAGTGTTTGACCGTAGACAAAAAATATCTTTTAGACATGGTTCAACGTTCAGAGGACATTCAAGCCGATTTTATCGCTGGAGAATATCGTAAAAAATTCTACATTACAAATCCCAATGAAGAAATTGCCAATCCCAAACTATTTGGTGTAGAATCTTTCCAGCCTGAAGATCAATTTCAACCTGAGTTAGTAACCAAGGATCCTAACTGCATTCTGTTGCAGACTAGAGCCAGTGACAAATATGCATTGGCAAAAGAAATGAACACCTTCTACCAGCATCAACTTTCTATTAATACCTGGGGAGGTCCGCTCAATATCCTTGAGTGTACTCCAAAAGGAGTCAATAAGGCCTTTGCTTTGGACTACTTGCTCAAGGTAATGAACCGCGACAAAAAGGATTTGATTGCCTTTGGAGATGAACACAATGATACCGAAATGCTAACTTTTGCTGGGAAAGGTTATGCAATGAAAAATGCCAACCCAGAGCTACTCCCCTATGCAGATGAGCAAATTTCCTTGACAAATGACCAAGACGGGGTTGCCAAAACCCTGCAAGATTTATTCTTATAGTCCATTCTGACCAGCTTGCAAGCTGGTCTTTGTGCTCTTTTCACAGTCTCATCAACCAGTTAATCGATTGTTCTACTTTTTGCCTCCAAAACCTTGGAAAAGGCTTTCTTTTGTGATATACTTCACATATAAATACAAGAGAGCACGTCACACTCGACTCTGTTGACATAAAATCAATCCAGTCCTGTTTCTCCTGCTCTCAGTTAATATCAAGGAGGATAGCTATGAAAGCTGTTGTTGTAAATCCAGAAAGCACTGGTGTTGCTGTTGAAGAAAAAGTACTCCGTCCACTTGAAACTGGGGAAGCACTTGTAGAAATTGAATACTGTGGTGTTTGCCACACTGACCTCCACGTTGCCCATGGTGACTTTGGTCAAGTACCAGGACGCGTTCTTGGCCACGAAGGTGTTGGTATCGTTAAAGAAATTGCCCCAGATGTGAAAAGCCTTAAAGTCGGTGACCGCGTCAGCGTTGCTTGGTTCTTTGAAGGATGTGGCACTTGCGAATACTGTACAACTGGCCGTGAAACTCTTTGCCGTACAGTAAAAAATGCTGGCTACTCAGTAGACGGTGGTATGGCTGAACAATGTATCGTAACTGCTGACTATGCTGTTAAAGTTCCTGACGGACTTGATCCAGCCCAAGCCTCTTCTATCACATGTGCTGGTGTAACAACCTATAAAGCTATTAAAGAAGCCAAAGTTGAACCAGGCCAATGGGTTGTTCTTTACGGTGCTGGTGGACTTGGTAACCTAGCTGTTCAATACGCTAAGAAAGTATTCAATGCTCATGTCATCGCAGTTGATATCAACAATGACAAACTTGCCCTTGCAAAAGAAGTAGGTGCTGACATTGTTATTAACGGCCTAGAAGTTGAAGATGTACCTGGACTCATCAAGGAAAAAACTGATGGTGGAGCTCATTCAGCTGTCGTAACTGCTGTGTCTAAAGTTGCCTTCAACCAAGCTGTTGACTCAGTTCGTGCTGGTGGTCGCGTTGTCGCTGTCGGCCTTCCTTCTGAAATGATGGAACTCAGCATCGTCAAAACCGTTCTAGATGGAATCCAAGTCATCGGTTCTCTTGTAGGAACTCGTAAAGACTTGGAAGAAGCCTTCCAATTCGGTGCAGAAGGTTTAGTAGTTCCAGTTGTTCAAAAACGTCCAGTAGAAGATGCTGTAGCCATTTTCGACGAAATGGAAAAAGGTCAAATCCAAGGACGTATGGTACTCGACTTCACCCACTAATCTAATAGAAACCTATTTTAAAAGTTGGAATACGCTTCCAACTTTTTTATATTAAATTTTTAAATAAGGATTCAAAAAAACTTCTCTAAAACTCAATATATCAATATTTTCAGATGTAATCTTTTTAATTATTTTATGATAAATAGTTGATTTTTAGATGAAAACGGTTTATACTTAAAAAGTCTTAAAGTTTTCTTAAACGAAAACTAAAACAAAAAAGGAGGAATGACAATAATGAGTATCGGAATCATTATTGCGAGCCACGGCGAATTTGCTGCGGGTATTCATCAGTCAGGATCTATGATCTTTGGTGAACAAGAAAAGGTTCAAGTTGTAACCTTTATGCCAAATGAAGGTCCTGATGATTTATACGCTAAGTTTAATAACGCTGTTGCTGCATTTGACGCAGAAGATGAGGTTCTAGTTTTGGCTGACCTTTGGAGTGGATCTCCATTTAACCAAGCTAGCCGCGTGATGGGAGAAAATCCTGAGCGTAAGTTTGCCATCATCACAGGACTTAACTTACCGATGTTAATTCAAGCCTATACAGAGCGCCTTATGGACGCTGCTGCAGGTGTAGAAAAAGTCGCTGCGAATATCATTAAAGAAGCCAAAGATGGCATCAAGGCTCTTCCAGAAGAGCTAAACCCAGTTGAGGAAGTAGCAAGCGCTGCAGCTGCTCCAGTTGCCCAAGCTGCTATCCCAGAAGGAACTGTTATCGGAGATGGAAAACTCAAAATCAACCTTGCTCGCCTAGACACTCGTCTACTTCACGGTCAGGTTGCAACTGCTTGGACTCCAGATTCAAAAGCAGACCGTATCATCGTTGCTTCAGATAACGTAGCAAACGACGATCTTCGTAAAGAATTGATTAAACAAGCTGCTCCAAATAATGTCAGAGCTAATGTCGTGCCAATTCAAAAATTGATCGAGGTTGCAAAAGACCCACGCTTTGGAGAAACACATGCCCTTATCTTGTTTGAAACACCTCAAGATGCCCTTCGTGCAATCGAAGGTGGCGTGCCAATCAAGACCCTTAACGTAGGATCAATGGCTCACTCAACAGGTAAAACAATGGTCAACAACGTTTTGTCTATGGACAAAGAAGACGTTGCTACATTTGAAAAAATGCGTGACCTCGGTGTTGAATTTGACGTGCGTAAAGTACCAAACGACACGAAAAAAGATTTGTTTGACTTGATTAACAAAGCCAACGTTCAATAATAGACATCAATAACTATCGAAGAATTCTAAGAAAATTTTTCACTTTATTATCATTAAATAGAAAAGGAATAAAACCATGTCAGATATTTCAATTATTTCTGCTGTCTTGGTTGTAGTTGTTGCCTTCCTTGCAGGTCTTGAAGGTATCCTCGACCAATTCCAATTCCATCAACCAATCGTCGCATGTACCCTTATCGGACTTGCAACTGGTAACCTCGAAGCAGGTGTTATGCTTGGTGGATCACTTCAAATGATCGCTCTTGGTTGGGCAAACATCGGAGCTGCCGTAGCTCCTGACGCTGCTCTTGCATCTGTTGCTGCAGCAATTATCTTGATCAAAGGTGGAAACTTCACTACTGAAGGTATCGCCGTTGCAACAGCAACAGCTATTCCACTTGCCGTAGCTGGACTTTTCTTGACAATGATTGTTCGTACAATCTCAGTTGGTTTGGTTCACACTGCTGATGCTGCTGCTAAAGAAGGAAATATTGCGGCTGTTGAACGTGCTCACTTTATCGCACTTCTTCTTCAAGGTCTTCGTATTGCTATCCCTGCAGCCTTCCTTATCGCTATCCCTGCTTCTGCCGTTCAAGACGCTCTTAAATTGATGCCAGACTGGTTGAATGGTGGTATGGCTGTCGGTGGTGCAATGGTCGTTGCCGTTGGTTACGCTATGGTTATCAACATGATGGCAACTCGTGAAGTATGGCCATTCTTCGCAATCGGTTTTGCTTTTGCTGCTATTTCTCAATTGACTTTGATTGCCCTTGGTGTAGTCGGTGTTGCCCTTGCCTTCATTTACCTTAACCTTTCAAAACAAGGTGGTAACGGTGGCGGAGGAGCTGCTACTTCTAACGACCCAATCGGTGATATCCTAGAAGACTACTAGAAAGGGGAACAATCATGACTGAAAAACTTCAATTATCAAAATCAGATCGTAAAAAAGTTTGGTGGCGTTCACAATTCCTTCAAGGTTCTTGGAACTACGAGCGTATGCAAAACTTGGGTTGGGCTTACTCATTGATCCCAGCTATCAAAAAATTGTACACTACTAAAGAAGACCAAGCTGCTGCTCTTGAGCGTCACCTTGAGTTCTTCAACACACACCCATACGTAGCTGCTCCAATCATGGGGGTTACTCTTGCACTTGAAGAAGAACGTGCTAACGGTGTTGAAATCGACGACGCTGCTATCCAAGGGGTTAAAATCGGTATGATGGGAC
>CABTAV010000113.1:0-5975 GCA_902482895.1 uncultured Streptococcus sp.
GCTGTTACTTGCTCTTGAGGAATTGTTTGACCTTGAGTAGTTGCTTGTGCAACTTGAGCATTGATAGCAGCTTGTGCTTTTGATACTAGTTCAGCACCAAAGAAGTTTTTAGTCATTCCAAGGGCTGCAAAGAAAAGAACAAATGATCCAACAAACTCATTTACAAAACCATTAACAGTTGCTGCAAAACGTGATTCTTTTGTACCATTATCCAAACTTGAAATTGTTGAGAAAGTACCCAAAATGTTGTTTGGATTTTCAGTTTTCAAGTAGTATGGGCGGTGTGTTGCCACAACCAAGGCTTGACCAAAGATAGCACCCAAAACTTGTGCGATGATATAAGGTGCAACTTGTGCCCAAGGGAAAAGACCGCTGATTGCAAGTCCAAGAGTGAAGGCTGGGTTGATATGGTTACCTGATACGTTACCAAACATCAAAGCTGGAATCATAACCCCCATACCGTAACCAACAGCGATAACGAGCCAGCCACTTTGGTGACCTTTCGTACCTTTAAGTTCAACGTTAGCAACTGCACCATTACCAAGAATGATCAAAATAGCAGTAGCCAAAAATTCAGTGGCATATTTAATTGCCCATGTGAAATCCATTTGATAGATTCTCCTTAAAATTTTTTAGACAATCCTTATTCTATCAATTTTTACATCTTTTAGCAACTACTTTCCCGAAAGATTATATAAGAAAGCGATTTTATTTCTTATAAAAAACAAAAGGATTAAGGGAGTGAATTTCCTTAATCCGAGAGTCTCTTAAGCCTGACGCTGACCAAAGTCCTTAATCATCTGCTCCATTTCTTGTCGACTAGGAGTTGTCAGCATATAAAGGTAATCTCCTTGAAGTTCCGCAAAGGCTGCTGGCATGATTTTTTTAACCTTGAACTGCTGGCTATATTTGTCAAGCAATTCCTTCTCAGAATAGACATAGTGAGCATTTGCACGACGGGATGTAGCTAAACAATATTGAGCTTCAAAGTCTGACGCTGGGAACTCTTCTCCTGCGACAATAGCTGCATAGCCACGATAGAGGTCCAAGGAGTGGGCAAAGTTATAAACATCAATGGTGAAACCACCCGCAGGGCGGTTATTATACTCAATGGCGATGTAATCGTCCCCTTCACGGAAGAACTCAATATGGAAGAACCGTTCTTTCATACCAAATTCTTTAACGATGTCCTCACCATATTTACGTAATTTGGGATCCATATCCTTAAGAACGTAATAAGAATTGTCCATCTTATACATCATGAGATCAAGCGGTGTATAGGCGTAGTCAAAAGTTGTTGAAAAGACAATCTTACCATCCTTGTCTACTAGACCGTCAAAGGTACAAATTTCACTGGAAGTGACAAATTTTTCAAAGAAATAAACAGTTGAATGGTCCCATTCTTGCTTGAAATGATTGATATCGTCCTCTGTCTCAAGCTTAAAGGTAGCGGCCGCTCCAACTCCATTATCAGGTTTGGCAATCATTGGAAGACCAATTTCTTTCACTGCTTGATCAACATCTGCTTCCGTCTTGATAACAGCTCCAGGTACCACAGGGACACCTGTTTTTTTGAAAAGTTTCTTCATTTCAGACTTATATTTAGTCTTTTTGAGATCCTCTGGTTTGGCACCAAAAACATTGAATTGCTCACGAAGACTTGCGTCCAACTCTAGCCAATATTCATTGTGGGACTCAATGCGGTCAATTGGGCCATGTTTATAAAATAGAAAAGCAACTGCACGTTTGACTTCATCTATATTTTCAAGATTGTCAACACGGAAATACTCGGTCAGGCTATTGCGTAAAGGTTCATCCAATTGCTCGTAAGGCTCTTGACCAATTCCCAAGACGGTAATGCCTTTATTTGCTAGTTCGATGGTAAACTGTTGAAAATTTTGTGGATAATAGGGAGAAATAACAAGGTAATTCATAGGTAACTCCTTTTATAGATACAGGTGCCCAAGGAAATAAGGCATTTGTTTGCGCCACCATTCCCAGTCGTGAGCGACATCATGTCCCCATTCAGCAAACCAGGCTGGAATTTGTTTCTGGTCAAAGGCTTCTTTGAGCTTGTAGAAAGATGGTAGACCGTCTTGTTCCCAGGCACCAAGACCCGTACACAGCACAATCTCTGCCTGACGATAACGGTCAATAAACCAGCCGTCGTTCTGGTTCCAGATATAATCTACTGGCGAGTTTTGGTAAATGGCATCGTCATTGTAGTAATCGCCGACAAAGAAACGTGCGTCGTAAACACCACTAAGAGCAATTACTTTGGTAAAGACATCTGGATGCTGGAGGAAGAAATTGACAGCATGATAGGCGCCCATGGAGCAACCCGTCGTCATCATACCATCAAACCAACCTGTCTTATGCTTGATAAAAGGAATTGCCTCCTCAATCACATAGCGTTCGTAGGCACGGTGCATCTCCGCTTGGTCGTGACCATTTTTCCAAGTGGCCAACCAGCTCTCACTATCAACACTAGATAGGGTAAAGAACTGAACACGGCCTTCCTCGATAAAGGAAGCACAGGCATCAATCATGCCAAAATCATAGTATTCGTTGTGACTACCACCTGATGAAGCAAAGACCACAACTGGAATCCCAGCATGTCCATAACGATTAAGGTACATTTCACGGTTAAGATTACCACTCCAGTGGCTAAGGTTTTCAATATGCATTGGCTTTCTCCTTTTCTAACTTACCATTTCTCAGCAAAAAATCTCAGACAGTCTGGTAAATTCTCCGACCAAGGGATTTCACTATGGATGGCACCAGACTGAACTTTCAAGACAAGATTATCTAAGTGTATCCCACCTGCTATCAAATCATAGTAATAGCGAAGCGACGAGTCAATATAGGCTTGCTTGATATTACCAGCCATCAAGGTCTTGTCCGTATCATCCGCTTCTTCCGTTCCCACATAGATGAAGATGCGCTGGTCAGGCGATAGTTGCTGACGCTCGATATAGCGATTAAAGGCTTCTTGGTGGAGCCAGTTGGCAGATGAAAAGACGCCCAAGCAACCAATTTGGTCTTGGTATTCCAAACCGATAAACTGGGTAATATTTCCTCCTAGTGAGGAACCAATCATAGCCGTATGCTTGCGGTCAGCTTTGGTACGGTAAGTCTCATCGATAAAAGGCTTGACCACCTCCATGACAAACTCGGCATACTCCACACCCTTACCACCAAACTGCTGCCCTGGGATAGGAGATTCTTGGAACTTCCAAGCCGCATACTCATTCATCCGCCCCATTCCATCATTGTCAATGGCTACGACAATCATGCGACTGATATCAGGATTACGCTTAATAGCTGGGATAATCTTCCATGAATGACCAATGAAAGACTCCTTGCTATAAAAAACATTTTGCCCGTCATGAAAGTAAACAACAGGATAGGAACGATTCGTGTCTTTCTCATAATCTTTAGGCAGAAGAACACGTACACGGCGTTCCTTACCTGTATAAGGAACCTTGAGTTTGTGTTCTTTCATTTTTAAATAAAAGTAGGATTGATTCATTGTCAGAAAACTCTCTATATTCAAAATTTTATTTTATTATATCACAATTATAGAAAAAAAGTTAGTTTTGCTTCCACTTTTGGAATTAAAAACTAACTTTTTCATTTATTTTTCTAAATTCTTCTGGATTTTCTGATTAGAGCAGATTGTCAATCAAGTCATCCACTTCATCTTTTTCAGCCTGCGGTGTAATCTCAGTAATCATGATTCCAGCCACAGCTCGCTCAACTAAACCTTCAACATCCATACGTGCTTCATACTGCTCTGCATTCTTAATCTTAGGATTGGTCTTTGGACGATCTGGCGCAAAAATCGTACAGCAATCTTCAAAAGGCTGGATAGAAATGTCAAAAGTATCGATTGCCTGAGCGATGTCAATGATTTCTAACTTATCCATAGTAACCACAGGACGAATGACTGGAGTGCTGGTCACAGCGTTGATAGTCTGCATGCTTTCCAAGGTCTGGCTAGCTACTTGACCAAGACTTTCCCCATTGATGATAACCAAACCATTTCGTACCTCACGAATACGATCAGTAATCCGCATCATAAAGCGACGAGTTAGAGTCATCAAATAAGCTTCTGGCGCTTTAGCCTTAATTTCCTCTTGAATCTCTGTGAAAGGCACTTCTATAAACTGGATATTTCCCCCAAACTTGGTCAATTTACGAGTCAAATCTTGGGCTTTTTTAAGGGCACCAGGACTAGTATATGGTGGGCTGGCAAAGTGAACAGCCTCAATATCCACCCCACGCTTAAGTGCAAGATAACCTGCTACAGGTGAGTCGATCCCTCCTGACAACATAAGCATCCCTTTACCTGAAGTTCCAACTGGCAAACCACCAGCCCCACGAATGGTTTCATAAGAAAGATAGGCTGCTTCTTCACGGATTTCCACCTGAAGATTGATGTCAGGACTTTTCATTTGAGCTTGCACATTTGGAATAGCTTCAAAAACAGCACCTCCAAGGATTTGGTTGAGTTCACGACTATCCAACTCAAAGTTGTGGTCGCTACGCTTGCTAGAGATTTTAAAGGTCATGCCTTCCTTGTAGATATCTTTCATAATCTCTTGAACAGCAGACTTCAGAACTTCTACAGATTTTTCAACCTTATAAACAGGGGAAAAGTTTTGAATTCCAAAAACTTGTTTGAGCGATTCTGCTACTGCTGTGTAATCAGCTCCATTGAGGTAAGCGTGGGCACGGTCGCGATCTGCTGTTACCTTAACTTGGGGATAGATAGACAAAACGTCTGAAATATTATTGCGAAGTTTATTGATGAAACGCATACGGTTTTTGCCCTTGGTTGACAGCTCACCGTAGCGAATCATAATTTCTGAATATTGCATGAATGCTCCTATCTTACTTTTCTAGTTTGATTGTAAATTAATTTTAACTTGGTCAAAAACTGCTCGACCTGACTCATATCATTTTCAAGGTCTAGGCTAAGACGCACAGCTGACTGGGCCTTATCTTTATCCACTCCCATAGCAATCAGAGTTCCTGCAGGTTTCCCTGCCTTTGACGAACAAGCAGAGGTCGTTGAGATGAAAATATCATAGTCTTCAAAAGCGTGAACGATGACTTCACCACGAACACCCTTGATTCCAAAAGTCAGGATGTGAGGGGCAAAGTCTTCCTCATCTGAAAAGACAAAAATATCTGGATAGTCCAGAAGTGCTTGACGAATCACTGCCTTCATCTGGCCAGTCTTGCTAGTAAAGATATCTAGCTTTTCCATAGATAAACGGAGAGCCTTGGCTGTCGCTACAATTCCTGCCACATTTTCAGTTGTCGAACGGTAATCACGCTCCTGACCACCACCTGTTAAAAGAGGCGTAATCTTCTTGCCAGACTTGATATAGACAAATCCAACACCCCTAACACCATGAAATTTATGACTCGAGAAGGTCGCAAAATCCACTCGTTCTGTCAAATACTTTTCAGTTGGAATCTTGGCAAGTGCTTGAACCGCATCAACATGGAAGGAAATAGTTGGCTTGTCTGCCAAGAGTTCTGAAATAGCCTCAATAGGTTGAATCGAGCCAATTTCATTGTTCACAGCCATGACAGAAATTAGGATTGTATCAGGCCGTATCAAACCTGATAACGCTTCAACATCCACAAATCCTTCCTCATCAACTGGAGCAAAATCCACTTCAAATCCTTGAGATTTCAACCAGAGAGCTGACTCTTTGACTGCTGGGTGTTCAATAGCTGATACGATGATGTGCTTGCCAAACTGGGCTTTTTCAAAAGCCACACCCTTGATAACCCAGTTATCTCCTTCTGTCCCACCAGAGGTAAAGAAGATTTCATCGCTTTTCTTACCGATTAAATCTGTAATCTGTTGGCGAGAAGCATCTAAGATTCGTGTTGCCTGGTCTCCCAAACGATGGAGACTAGATGGATTTCCTAAAATTTTTGAAGCGACCTGCATA
>CABTAV010000114.1:0-5928 GCA_902482895.1 uncultured Streptococcus sp.
CTATCGATTAGGCCGAAATATTACAAAAACTCTATCATCACAATTTCAGATTGAATTATCTTTTACCCCTACTGCAATTCTTGGTAATGAAACGGATATTCGTTATTTTTTTGCCCAATACTTTTCTGAGCGCTATTATTTCCTAGACTGGCCTTTTCCAGACCTTCCTGAGGAGGATTTAACAGAGTTTGCTGATTTCTTCTATAAAATCACGAATTATCCAATGCGATTTTCAATTTATAGAATGTACAAATTGATGATAGCTATCAGTATTTACCGCGTCAAAAATGGTCATTTTATCGACTTACCAAATCATTTCTTCGATGAATACTACCCTCTTTTGATGAATATTCCAAATTTTGAGGAGCTACTTGTCCATTTCTCTGAAAAACTGGGACTTGAAATCACTCCAGATATCATCGCCCAAATTTTTATATCCTTTATTCAAAACAATCTTTTCTTAAATCCTCAAGAATTCTTCAACTCTTTAGAAGAAAACAGTGAAGCAAGATACTCATACCAATTACTTAGTCAAATATTAGAACGCCTATCAAAACAATATAAGATTACTTTTACCAACCACGATGAGCTGATTTGGCATTTACACAACACTGCTTTCTTTGAAAGACAGGAAATCTTTTCTACCCCAATCCTATTTGAACAAAAAGCATTGACGATTAAAAAATTTGAAGTTTACTTCCCAGACTTTATGGGAAGTGCACGTCAAGAACTGGCTCAATACCGTCAAGCAATTGGACAGCATGACCATCCTGAACAGTTGGAACACCTGATGTACACCATCTTAACCCATGCTGAAAACCTCTCTACTCAGTTGTTAGAAAATCGACCACCTATCAAGGTTTTGATTATCAGTAACTTTGACCATGCTATATCCCTTACCTTTGTTGATATGCTTTCCTATTACTGTAATAACCGCTTCACCTTCGATACTTGGGATGAATTACAAACAAGTCCTGAGATTTTAAATCAGACAGATTACGATATCATCGTGTCTAATTTCTATATTCCAGGGATTACTAAGAAGTTTATTTGCCGAAACCATCTGTCAATCATGGATTTGGTTAATCACCTCAACACTTTATCAAATGAGATTCATATATCCAATACTTTATAAACTAAAAAGTCAGCAGGGTCCTGCTGACTTTTTCTCTTATCTGATTTCTATACTTCCTTAACAAAAACCAATTCCTGTGGCTGTGACAAATCTTCTCTGTAGGTAAACCCTGCAAAGCTTAAGCGACGAGCCTCCTCCACCGTCTGTACTTGATTTTCTATCAGGGCTGTCAGGAAGGCACCACGCGCTTTCTTTGAAATAGTTGAATGAATCTTCAGCTGACCACCTCTATCCTCCATGAATTTGAAGGTCACCATTTTTCCTCTGATTTCCTTAGAAAATACAGTCTCAAACTCGGATGACAAGAGAGAGAAAATTAGGTCTTCACCATTCATAGCTTCATCATAGGTTTGCTTCCAATGGCTCTTCAAAGTCTTACCAGCGACTTTTAATTTCATCAAAAAGTCCAAACGGTGAGGTGGCATAGGTGACAAGGCTGGAACGACTCCGTACAAAGCCGAAGTAATAAAGACATGATTTTCAAGATAGGCTTGTTCTGCCTCGGTCAACTTATCTCTCTTGATATGGCGGTACATGAGCCCATCAAAAAGTTTCAAGGCTGGGTAGTGTTGAGCAGTTTTGTTTTTTAAAGCTTGGATATTTTGAAATTCTTCCGCCGCCTTCTCGGCTGATACCTTGTAAAAACTCTCCAATTGACTAGCAGAATAGAGAGCCAAGGCATCCAGTACGGCCTGACTTTCTGGTTTTAAAGGAGTGGCTTCAATACTTGGCAAATCTGTGTTCATTTCTTTTGCTGTTGGGATTAAAATTTTCATATTATTAGTGTAGCATATTTTTTAGCCGCTACCAAGAAATTCATCTGAAAAACCTCGGTTTGACCGAGGTTTCTCTATTTATTTCGGCCATCCTAACCAGACAGCCACGAGAACAAGGGATATGCCTGCTAAGCTTGTTAAGATAGATAAAAGTTTATCTTTTTTCTCCTTGAACTGAGAAAAACCTATCTTCAAAGCGAGCAGTCCGAGTAGCATTGAAGCAACCATCACATAAAAACCCATTTGTTGTCCTCCATTAGTCTTAATTTACCTTATTATAACATATATTTCTTAAATAAACCTTTTTTACTGCACTTTAAAGGTCTTGAGATAATTGTCTTTTCCTACTTGACCTTCGAAGGTTTTACCATTTTCGAGGTAAGGCAGATCATCTGATACAGAAGCCTTGACCTTGTATATCTTGCCATCAACTTTAAAGAAGTAGACGGTATCACCCTTGATAACAGCTGATTTGAGGTCTGCTACCACACCCTTGATACTTTCTGTGGTTTCATTATCAATTTCAAGGTCGTTTTTATTGGCATACTTGCTGAGCATCTCTTCCACTGTCGTAGCTACGATAACATTTTGGTACTCGACTGCGTCTACCAGAGCGTACTCTTTGACCAAGCCAGCATTGTCCTTCAAACCCATGATGTAGAGAGGCTTGTCATTGAGGTTGATGAGGATTGGGAAGGTTGCCTTGTAGGATTTCTCCTGAACAGCACCTTCGGCTGATTCACGGGCCGATTCTTCGGTCGCAGAAGCCAAGCTGTACTTCGTGATTTCTCCTGTCCGCATATTTTCTAGGATAAAACCAAGATTACTTTCATCTGCATTGGCCGATGTCACACCTGTGTAGAGGTAGATGTCATTACCGATAGACAAATAATTATAGCCCTTGGTAGTTTGGGTCACGTTTTTCTTGGAAATCATGGCATTCCAGAAACCGTCCTTGTACTTACCATTGTAATTGATTTGCTCAATGGTTTCCTCAGCTGGATAAACCCTGTCTACCCATTCCGGAACATCTGATAAGCTGTATTCCCTGGTCTCTCCATTTGTGGCGTCCAAGATAATGACTGAAACAGGACGAGGAACTGCAAGCCCAAATTGCTTTTGGTAAACCGTTGCTACATAGAAAGGATTGCCCTCATCGTCCACCTCAAATGATGGAGTCTTGAAAATCTTGGTTGGGTACTTCAAGCGCAGATGACGTTTGACATCACGGTTAAAATACTCCGAGTCAGAATATTTGATTGGCGTCTTCAAGTCCACCAAGTCCGCATTTCCAGTCACCATGTCTACCTTGATATACTCGCCGATTCCCTTGGCCTGATTATTAAACCACTTGATAGGATCTGCGTATTCTAGTGGTGTAACCCGATAAGGCTTCCCATCAATTGTCAATTGGGTATAGGTGTCTGCCGCTACGTACTGCGACACCTTATCCGTTAGGGAACCTAAGTAGCGGTCACCAATTTTTTCAGCGGTACTTCTATCTAAGATAGGAACCTTACTGGTATCAGTCTTAGGAAATTCAGTAAAGTCTTTTTCCGTAACTGTGACTACATTGGCATAATTTTTAGCCTGAAAAATGCTAGAAGTTACCAAGGAAACCAAGGCTGCTAAGAGAAGAATTCCTCCAATAGAAGCTAAAAGGATTTTCCCTAACCGATTGATTTTAAAACCCTCAAGATTTAAGGCAGCTTCCGCCTTGCCGTGGCGCACATGAACCGTTTTGACAAGGTTTATCCCCTTGCCAAAACCAAATAAGATTGCTACAACCAGCAAATGCCCACAGAGGAAAAAGAGAAATTCCCAGCTGGTCAGGTTAAGAGGCGGTAAAAAGATATACCAGGTCGTTGCGATAAAAATAAGTTCGAAGACTATTCGTTTCATTTGCTTTCCTCCTAAATGATTCGTCCTTCCAAGTGATCCAGTTCATGCTGACAAATCTGGGCTGGGAAACCGGTCAAGGTAATGGTCTGTTCTTGCCACTTGCTGTCACGATAGGCAACCCTTATGGTTTCATAACGCTTAGTAGGTCTCACGCCTGTCAAGGACAAACAACCTTCCTCTGTCTCATAAGGTCCTTCAAAGGACAGGAGCACTGGATTAAACATGACCATAGGAATCAAGCCAAGATTAAAGATAATCACGCGCTTCTGCACCCCAATCATATTGGCAGCCAGACCGATACAGGTCTCACGATTTGCTAAGAGCGTATCTTGTAAATCTCTGGCAAGATACAGATCTTCCTGACTTGCCGGCTGAGACACCTGTGATAAAAACAAAATGTCCTTTACAATTTTCTTCTCCACTTCCTCACACTCCTCTTACTTTTTACTATATTATAGTAATTATAGCACAAAAGACGGCAACTGCAAGCCCTTTCCCCTAACTATAGCAAAAAGCCATCCGAAGATGACCTTTTTAAATCGCATTCTTGTCAAAACCGAGTTTACGTTGGATAAATTTAACGATTTCGACAATGATAATCATTGAGAAGCTTCCAGCCATAACAATTCCCCATTGAGACAAGTCTAGTTTGGTTACGTGGAAGATTCCTTCAAGCGGCTCTACGACGATTGTTGCCATAAGAAGGATGAAGGATACCAAGATAGACCAGTTGAAGGTCTTAGACTTGAATGGGCCAACTGTCAAGATGGATTGGTAAACAGATTTCACATTGTAGGCATGGAAGAGCTGAATCAAACCAAGGGTTGCAAAGGCCATCGTTAGAGCATCTGCATGAATGGCATGATTGTCACCCACATGAACTGGGTAAGCAATTGCAAGTCCATAAACACTCATAACAATAGCTGCTTGGAGTACACCTTGATAGATGATAGAACTCAAAACACCACCTGAGAAGAAGCTTGCCTTGCGTCCACGTGGTTTATGGTTCATGACACCTGGCTCAGCTGGCTCAACACCTAGAGCGATAGCTGGGAAAGTATCGGTTACCAAGTTGATCCACAAGAGATGAACTGGCTGTAAGACATCCCAACCAAACAAGGTTGATAGGAAGATGGTTAATACTTCAGCAGTATTGGCAGAAAGTAGGTACTGAATAGTCTTTTGAATGTTTGAGAAGACTTTACGTCCTTCTTCAACTGCAACGATAATAGTCGCAAAGTTATCATCTGCAAGAATCATGTCAGAAGCCCCCTTAGAAACCTCTGTACCAGTGATTCCCATACCGATACCGATGTCTGCTGTTTTCAGAGCTGGCGCATCATTGACACCATCACCTGTCATGGCAACGACTTTACCTTGTTTTTGCCAAGCCTTGACGATACGAACCTTGTGTTCTGGAGACACACGGGCATAAACAGAGTATTGACCAACGACTTTTTCAAAGTCTTCATCTGACAATTCATTGAGTTCAGCACCAGTTAAAACGTGGCCTTCTGTATCATTTGCATCAATGATTCCCAAACGTTTGGCAATAGCTTCTGCAGTATCTTGATGGTCACCTGTAATCATGATTGGACGGATTCCAGCTTCCTTAGCCACATGAACAGCCTCAGCAGCTTCCGGACGTTCAGGGTCAATCATTCCAATCAAACCAGTAAAGATTAAATCATTTTCAAGTTCCTCAGAAGTGAGATTTTCTGGAATACTATCAATAATCTTATAAGCACCTGCAAGGACACGCAAGGCTTGGTGGGCCATTTCAGAGTTGTTTGTATGGATGAGGTTTGTAACCTTCTCATCAATCGGAGCAATATCCCCAGCCTTATCACGAAGAACACAACGTTTCAAGAGTTGGTCTGGCGCACCTTTAACAGCTACGAGGAAGCGTCCATCTGCAAGTGGATGAACTGTTGACATGAGCTTACGTTCAGAATCAAATGGCAATTCAGCCACACGAGGATATTTGTCTAAAAATCCTTTGACATCGTAGCCCTTGTCCAAGGCATATTGGATAAAGGCTGTTTCGGTTGGGTCACCAATCAGGTTACCTTCCACATCAATTTTCGTATCATTGGCCAAGACAACTGAACGAAG
>CABTAV010000115.1:0-5900 GCA_902482895.1 uncultured Streptococcus sp.
AAAGGAAAACGCCTTAAGATTTTCTATGCGACCCACGTGGCAACCAGTCCACCAACCTTTGTCATCTTTGTCAATGAAGAAGAACTTATGCACTTTTCTTACCTGCGTTTCTTGGAAAATCAAATTCGCAAGGCCTTTGTCTTTGAGGGAACACCAATCCATCTCATCGCAAGAAAACGTAAATAAAAAAGTAGAATCTGGAATGACATTTCCAGATTTTTTTGATAGAATGAAGTTGAAGAAAACGCTATCAAATAGAGGGGGCTGGTGATGAAACATTTGTTTAAATTCTTACTTTTAGCACCTTACTTTTATTTTGATAACTGGATTGAAAAGGCCAACAGAGATAGTAAATTTTTCCCAATTTTTTACTATTTTTACTGGATTTACATCACCCTCTATGCTCTTTTTAGCCTTGCTTGGACAGTTTTTTCAGTCCTATTTTTCAATATCCTATTGAGAAATGTGGCAGACATCAAGTCTTGGGGCATTTGGTTATTATTACTACTTATTGCTTTTTCCAGTTCTTGGTTAACCTATATCTTTTTCAAAAAAATGCTTCGCTTGAGACGGGAACTGGGGAAGTCTAAAGGTGGAAGGCATTGATTTATACTCTTCGAAAATCTCTTCAAACCACGTCAACGTCGCCTTGCCGTACTTAAGTACAGCCTGCGGCTAGTTTCCTAGTTTGCTCTTTGATTTTCATTGAGTATTATATTACTTTCTATTTGTAGGAGGTGGCTTATGACACATCTAAAATCATTTATTACACGCTATTCCAAGGTCTATATTGGTTTAGTTCTGTTGATCTGGATTACTTTCTTCTTTCTTCCTTGGGGCAGTCCGATTCTGGGGGGAAAGATTGACCTCTTCATCATACAGAGAGTCTTGCTAGTTTTTGGTATTCTGTCTATTTTGATGGCCTTGCTGTCCAAGAAAGTCAGTCTCTTTGTTTTTGGATTGATCTGCTGTTTTTCTCTTTGGATTAATCTATTTATCCTATTTGCGATTTTGCCGATTTTTGGCAATTAAAGTATCATAAAAGTCAGAGAGGTTAGCTTGGAAACTAGCCTCTTTTTCCTTTTCAAATTGGGATTCTTCCTTGAAAATAATCAGTAATTGTGCTAAAATTAAAAGAACATTCTAAAATATTCGGAATTTAAAGTAAGGAAAAACATGGCTAATATTTTAAAAACAATTATCGAAAATGATAAAGGAGAAATCCGTCGTCTGGAAAAGATGGCTGACAAGGTTTTCAAATACGAAGACCAAATGGCTGCTTTGACAGATGACCAATTAAAAGCAAAAACAGTTGAATTTAAAGAACGTTATCAAAATGGAGAATCACTGGATTCGTTGCTTTATGAAGCATTTGCGGTTGTCCGTGAAGGTGCCAAACGTGTTCTAGGTCTCTTCCCATATAAGGTTCAGGTCATGGGGGGAATCGTTCTTCACCATGGTGACGTGCCAGAGATGCGTACAGGGGAAGGGAAAACCTTGACTGCGACCATGCCAGTATACCTCAATGCCCTTTCAGGTAAAGGGGTCCACGTAGTTACGGTTAATGAATACCTATCAGAACGTGACGCGACTGAAATGGGTGAATTGTACTCTTGGCTTGGTTTATCAGTAGGAATCAACTTGGCTGCCAAATCTCCAATGGAGAAAAAAGAAGCCTATGAGTGTGATATTACTTACTCAACCAACTCAGAAATTGGATTTGACTACCTTCGTGATAACATGGTCGTTCGCGCTGAAAACATGGTACAACGTCCGCTTAACTATGCCTTGGTCGATGAGGTTGACTCAATCTTGATTGACGAGGCGCGTACACCTTTGATCGTATCAGGAGCTAATGCGGTTGAAACTAGTCAGCTCTACCATATGGCAGACCACTATGTAAAATCTTTGGACAAAGACGACTACATCATCGATGTGCAGTCTAAAACAATTGGTTTGTCTGATTCAGGGATTGATAAGGCTGAAAGCTACTTCAAACTTGACAATCTCTATGACATCGAAAACGTAGCTCTTACTCACTTTATCGATAATGCCCTTCGTGCCAACTACATCATGCTTCTCGATATTGACTATGTGGTGAGCGAAGAGCAAGAAATCTTGATTGTTGACCAATTTACAGGTCGTACCATGGAAGGCCGTCGTTATTCTGATGGATTGCACCAAGCTATTGAAGCTAAAGAAGGTGTACCAATTCAGGATGAAACCAAGACATCTGCCTCAATCACTTACCAAAACCTCTTCCGTATGTACAAGAAATTGTCTGGTATGACGGGTACAGGTAAGACTGAGGAAGAAGAATTCCGTGAAATTTACAACATTCGTGTTATTCCAATCCCAACAAACCGTCCTGTTCAACGTATTGACCACTCAGACCTTCTTTATGCAAGTATCGAGGCTAAGTTTAAGGCGGTTGTCGAAGACGTTAAGGCTCGTTACCAAAAAGGTCAGCCTGTCTTGGTTGGTACAGTAGCGGTTGAAACTAGTGACTACATTTCTAAGAAATTAGTCGCAGCTGGTGTTCCTCACGAAGTCTTGAATGCCAAAAACCACTATAAAGAAGCTCAAATCATTATGAATGCTGGTCAACGTGGTGCCGTTACCATCGCAACCAACATGGCCGGTCGTGGTACCGACATTAAGCTTGGTGAAGGGGTTCGCGAACTTGGAGGACTTTGTGTTATTGGTACAGAACGCCATGAAAGCCGTCGTATCGATAACCAGCTTCGTGGACGTTCAGGTCGTCAAGGAGACCCAGGTGAGTCACAATTCTACCTCTCTCTTGAAGATGACTTGATGAAACGTTTTGGTTCTGAACGCTTGAAGGGAATTTTTGAACGCTTGAACATGTCTGAAGAGGCGATTGAGTCTCGTATGTTGACACGTCAGGTTGAAGCAGCGCAAAAACGTGTCGAAGGAAATAACTACGATACTCGTAAACAAGTCCTTCAATACGATGACGTCATGCGTGAACAACGTGAAATTATCTACGCTCAACGTTACGACGTCATCACTGCAGACCGTGACTTGGCACCTGAAATTCAGGCTATGATCAAACGTACGATTGGTCGTGTCGTTGATGGTCATGCGCGTGCCAAACAAGATGAAAAACTTGAAGCGATTTTGAACTTTGCTAAGTACAACTTGCTTCCAGAAGATTCAATTTCGATGGACGACTTGTCAGGCTTGTCTGATAAGGCCATCAAGGAAGAGCTCTTCCAACGTGCCTTGCAAGTTTACGATAGTCAGGTTTCAAAACTACGTGATGAAGAAGCAGTTAAAGAATTCCAAAAAGTCTTGATTCTACGAGTGGTAGATAACAAGTGGACAGATCATATCGATGCCCTTGATCAATTGCGTAACGCGGTTGGACTTCGTGGCTATGCTCAGAACAATCCTGTTGTTGAGTATCAGGCAGAAGGTTTCCGTATGTTCAATGACATGATTGGTTCAATTGAGTTTGATGTGACACGCTTGATGATGAAAGCACAAATTCATGAACAAGAAAGACCACAAGCAGAACACCATATCAGTACAACAGCGACTCGTAATATCGCTGCCCACCAAGCAAATATCCCAGAAGATTTGGATTTGAGCCAGATTGGACGGAATGAACTTTGCCCATGTGGTTCTGGTAAGAAGTTTAAAAACTGTCACGGTAAAAGACAATAAGATGAGATAGTTTAGAGGCGGATACCTTGTGAAAAGTAAATTTTTACTTGGTATCCGTTTGCTTTATAAGGAGATGAGTTATGGTATTTACAGCAAAAAGTCCTAAAATTAATATTGAAGAAGTTCGTGCCTTATCAAAATTAGAAGGCAAAGCTTTGGAGAGAAAATCACAGCGTGATCAAGAGCTAGAAGCCATTATGCGTGGAGAAGACCAGCGAATTCTCTTGGTAATCGGACCGTGCTCATCTGATAATGAAGAAGCTGTCCTTGAGTACGCTAAACGTTTGGCAGCGTTACAAGAAGAAGTAGCAGACCGTATCTTTATGGTTATGCGTGTTTACACTGCTAAACCTCGTACCAACGGAGATGGTTACAAGGGATTGATTCACCAGCCTAACACGGCAGAAGCGCCTAGTCTTATCAATGGAATCAAAGCCGTGCGCCATCTACATTATCGTGTCATCACGGAAACAGGTATGACGACAGCTGACGAAATGCTTTATCCTGAAAATCTTCCGCTAGTGGATGATTTGATTTCTTACATGGCGGTTGGTGCTCGTTCAGTTGAAGACCAGCAACACCGCTTTGTGGCCAGTGGAGCAGATTTTGCGACTGGTTTTAAAAATCCAACCTCTGGAAATCTCAATGTTATGTTTAATGGGATTTATGCTGCTCAAAATAAACAAAGTTTCCTTTTCCTAGGAAAAGAGGTGGAAACAACTGGGAACCCGCTTTCGCACGCTATTCTTCGTGGAGCGACCAATGAGTATGGTAAGAATATTCCCAACTACTACTATGATAATTTGATGGATACCATTGCCCAGTATGAGAAAATGGGCTTGGAAAATCCTTTTATCATTGTGGATACCAATCATGACAACTCTGGTAAGCAATACATGGACCAGATTCGAATTGTCCGTCAGACCTTGATTAATCGTGATTGGAATGAAAAAATCAAGCAGTACGTTCGTGGCTTTATGATTGAGTCTTATCTAGAAGACGGCCGTCAAAACGAACCGGAAGTATTTGGCAAGTCTATCACAGACCCTTGCCTTGGCTGGGAGAATACGGAAGTCCTCGTCAGAGAAATCTACCAAACGTTAGGAGAATAAGATGGCATTTATTGAAAAAGGTCAAGAAATCGATATTGAAGCAATCAAGGCAGAAACTCAATTGTCTGTGGAAGCCTTGCGATTAAAGGAGCGTCGTGACAGAGAATTGGCAGACATTATTTCAGGAGAAGATGACCGTATCCTTTTGGTGATTGGTCCTTGCTCTTCTGACAATGAGGAGGCTGTCTTGGAATATGCTCGCCGTTTATCCGCCTTGCAAAAGAAGGTGGCGGACAAGATTTTCATGGTTATGCGTGTCTATACTGCTAAACCTCGCACCAACGGGGATGGATATAAAGGTTTAGTTCACCAGCCGGATACTTCTAAGGCTCCAAGTCTAATCAACGGCTTGCAAGCTGTGCGCCAGTTGCACTACCGCGTGATTACAGAGACTGGTTTGACAACAGCAGATGAGATGCTTTATCCGTCAAATCTGGTCCTGGTAGATGATTTGGTCAGCTACCATGCTGTAGGAGCTCGTTCTGTAGAAGATCAAGAGCACCGTTTTGTGGCTTCAGGGATTGATGCCCCAGTCGGGATGAAAAATCCAACCTCAGGAAATCTTGGGGTCATGTTTAACGGTATCTATGCTGCTCAAAACAAACAGACCTTCCTTTTCCATGGCCAAGAAGTTGAAACTTCAGGAAATCCCTTGGCTCACGTTATTCTTCGTGGCGCAGTCAATGAATATGGGAAAAATGAGCCTAACTTTTACTATGAGACCTTGCTAAATGCCATTGAACGCTATGAAGCCATGGGACTTGAAAATCCCTTTATTCTCATCGACACCAACCATGATAATTCAGGCAAGCAATATATGGAGCAGATTCGAATTGTTCGCCAGACCTTGCAGAATCGTGATTGGAATGAGAAGATTAAAAAGACAGTTCGAGGCTTTATGATTGAATCTTACCTAGCAGATGGTCGTCAAAACCAACCAGAGGTCTTTGGTTGCTCCATTACCGATCCTTGTCTAGGTTGGGAAAATACGGAAGCCCTCGTTCGAGAAATATACCAAACGCTAGGAGAATAAGATGGCATTTATTGAAAAAGGTCAAGAAATCGATATTGAAGCAATCAAGGCAGAAACCCGATTGT
>CABTAV010000116.1:0-5883 GCA_902482895.1 uncultured Streptococcus sp.
GGTGCTGACTCGGTGATTTCACCTGAGTATGAAATGGGGCAGTCTCTAGCGCAGACCATTCTCTTTCATAACAATGTAGATGTCTTTCAGCTGGATAAAAATGTGTCTATCGTAGAGATGAAAATTCCGAGTGTTTGGGCAGGTCAAAGTCTGAGCCAGCTAGATCTACGTGGCAAATATAACCTCAATGTCCTAGGATTTCGTGAGCAAGAAAATTCACCCTTGGATGTCCAGTTTGGTCCTAGTGACCTCTTGAGGGCAGATGCCTATATCTTGGCAGTCATTAACAACCAGTATCTAGATGACTTGGCAGAATTAAATTCGTAAGGAGGGAATTTCCCTCTTTTTTAATGTTCAAGATAGGAAATAGAGACAGACTCCTTGTATTCTAGTAAAAGTTCTTCAAAGGCTGGACTTTATGGTAGAATAGAAAGAAGTGACAAGAGAGTAATACTCAATGAAAATCAAAGAGCAAACTAGGAAACTAGCCGCAAGCTGCTCAAAACACTGTTTTGGGGTTGCAGATAGGGCTGACGTGGTTTGAAGAGATTTTCGAAGAGTATAAGAAAAAATCAGTCCCCTAAAGGAGTAGATTATGAAGTTATTGTCTATCGCCATTCCTAGCTATAATGCCGCAGCCTATCTTCATTATTGTGTGGAATCGCTAGTGATTGGTGGTGAGCAAGTTGAGATTTTGATTATCAATGACGGTTCTCAGGACCAAACTCAGGAAATCGCTGAGCGTTTAGCCAGCAAGTATCCTAGCATCGTTAGAGCTATTTATCAGGAAAATAAAGGCCATGGGGGTGCGGTCAATCGTGGCTTGGCAGAGGCTTCTGGGCGTTATTTTAAAGTGGTTGATAGTGATGACTGGGTGGATCCCCGTGCTTACCTGAAAATTTTGGAAACCTTGCAGGAACTAGAGAGTGAGGGGCAAGAGGTGGATGCCTTTGTGACCAATTTTGTCTATGAAAAGGAAGGCCAGTCTCGTAAGAAGAGTATGAGTTACGAGTCAGTTTTGCCTGTCCAGCAGATTTTTGGCTGGGATCAGGTCGGAAATTTCTCAAAAGGTCAGTATATCATGATGCACTCGCTGATTTATCGGACAGATTTGTTGCGAGCGAGTCAGTTCCAACTGCCTGAGCATACCTTTTATGTCGATAATCTTTTTGTCTTTACGCCCCTTCAGGAGGTCAAGACCATGTACTATTTACCTGTTGATTTCTATCGTTATTTGATTGGGCGTGAGGACCAGTCTGTCAATGAGCAAGTGATGATTAAGCGCATTGACCAGCAACTAAAGGTCAATCGACTCTTGGTAGACCAGCTTGATTTGTCCCAAGTGAGCCATCCCAAAATGCGAGAATATCTGCTGAATCATATTGAGATTACGACGGTGATTTCCAGTGCCCTGCTCAACCGAGCTGGAACGGTGGAGCATCTGGCCAAAAAACGCCAATTGTGGACCTATATTCAGCAGGAAAATCCAGAGGTCTTTCAGGCTATCCGTAAGACCATGTTGAGTCGTTTGACCAAACATTCGGTCCTGCCAGCCCGCAAACTGTCCAATGTCGTCTATCAAATTACCAAATCTGTTTATGGATTTAATTAATATAAGTATTTTATAAGAGGGATTTAAGAAAAATTTTAACTTTTTCTTAATCCTTTTTAATTTTAGGAGATTATACTAGAGTCATCAAATAAAGAAAAACTCTAAGGAGAATCCTATGAAATTCAATCCAAATCAAAGATATACTCGTTGGTCTATTCGCCGTCTTAGTGTCGGTGTTGCCTCAGTTGTTGTAGCCAGTGGCTTCTTTGTCCTAGTTGGTCAACCAAGTTCTGTACGTGCCGATGTGATCGATCCAACCCCTGCTCAAGTTGTGCCAGATGCTGCTTCGGTGAGTGAAAAGAGCGACTTACCAGTAGAAGTTCTCAAAGCAGCAGTCGATACTGCTCTTCCTTCAGAACAGGCAGACTCGACACCTAAAGCAAGCTTGGATACTGCAAGCTCTCCAGAAAAAGCAGATGCAGGTGCTAAAGAGCCAGTAGTAGCACCAAAAGAAGAAGTGCAAGCAAAACCAGAATCTAAGAAAGAAACAGAAGATGCGGTTAAACCTGTGGAAAGTCCTGCAGCTACAGTTTCTGGACAAGACCGTGAAGCAAGTGAAGCGCAACCAGCAACCACTCCAGCTGAAGTGCAAAAAGGTGTGGTCGACAACACCAAAGACACAGTAGATGTTCCAGCTTCTTACCTAGACAAAGCTAACTTCCCTGGACCGTTCACAGCTGGTGTCAACCAAGTTATTCCATACGAATTCTTTGCTGGTGACGGTATGTTAACACGCCTTATCTTGAAAGCATCAGACAAGGCTCCATGGTCAGACAATGGTTCAGCTAAAAATCCCGCCCTTCCACCAGTAGAGAAATTGGGCAAAGGTCTTTACTTCTATGAAGTGGACTTGGCAGGTACTCAAGGTAAATCAGATAAAGAGCTTCTAGACTTCTTGAAACAAAATGGTACACAAAGCTATAAAGCTACCATTAAAGTGTACGGTGCCAAAGATGGTAAGGCAGACTTGAGCAATCTAGTAGCGACAAAGGATTTGGACGTCAACTTGAACGGCTTAACTACTCCAGCTGAAGTCCAAAAAGGTGTGGCCGACAATACTAAAGATACAGTAGATGTTCCAGCTACTTACTTGGATAAGGCCAACTTCCCTGGGCCATTCACAGCCGGTGTCAACCAAGTCATTCCGTATGAATTCTTCGCCGGTGATGGTATGTTGACTCGCCTTATCTTGAAGGCCTCAGACAAGGCTCCATGGTCAGACAACGGCTCAGCTAAAAATCCCGCCCTTCCACCAGTAGAAAAATTGGGCAAAGGCCTCTACTTCTATGAAGTAGATTTGGCAGGTACCCAAGGTAAATCTGATAAAGAGCTACTTGACCTCTTGAAACAAAACGGCACTCAAAGCTATAAAGCAACTATCAAAGTGTACGGTGCGAAGGACGGCAAGGCAGACTTGAGCAACCTCGTAGCGACTAAGGATTTGGATGTCAACTTGAATGGCTTGACTACTCCAGCCGAAGTGCAAAAAGGCGTAGCCGACAACACTAAAGACACAGTAGATGTTCCAGCCACTTACTTGGATAAAGCTAACTTCCCAGGCCCATTCACAGCTGGTGTCAACCAAGTCATTCCATATGAATTCTTCGCTGGTGACGGTATGTTGACTCGTCTTATCTTGAAAGCATCCGACAAGGCTCCATGGTCAGACAATGGTTCAGCTAAAAATCCTGCTCTTCCACCAGTAGAAAAATTGGGCAAAGGTCTCTATTTCTACGAAGTAGACTTGGTAGGTACCCAAGGTAAATCAGACAAAGAGCTTCTAGACCTCTTAAAACAAAACGGCACTCAAAGCTATAAAGCTACTATCAAGGTATACGGTGCTAAAGACGGCAAGGTCGATTTGAGCAACCTTGTAGCGACTAAAGAATTGACAGTGAACTTGAATGGGTATAAGTCCCTCAATGAGATGAAATCCCAAATGCCAGCTGCTAGTCAGGATAAGATGATGCCTAACAAAGAGCAGGACAAAACCATGAATGCTAGCCAGCCTATGGCAACACCAAGCATGAAACAAGATCAAGCTCCAGCAGCCTCAAGCAAAATGTCTGATGAAGGCAAGATGGTATCTAATAACAAGGTATCAAGTCCGATGATGGCTGCTCAAATGAAAAACCAAAAAGACATGCTTCCATATACTGGTGAAGCCCAAACATCAATGGCTACTCTTGGATTCTTTGGACTCGCCTTGGCTGGACTGCTAGGTGGACTCGGCTTGAAAGCTAAAAAAGAGGAAAATGACTAGTCTAGCTACAGACTTTCTATCTAGGATTTGAAAAATCCAGATATCGTTTAGAATGTTCGTAAAGAGATAAAAATAGTGTTATACTATTGTGGTATAGCACTGTTTTTTTCAAAGGAGAGACAGATGGGAAAGACAATTTTACTCGTTGACGACGAGGTAGAAATCACAGATATTCATCAACGTTATCTGGTTCAGGCAGGATATCAGGTTTTGGTGGCCCATGATGGAGTAGAGGCCTTGGAAATCTTCAAGCGAAAAGCGATTGATTTGATTATTACAGATATCATGATGCCTCGGATGGATGGTTATGACTTGATTAGCGAAGTTCAGTATCAATCTCCAGATCAGCCTTTTCTCTTTATCACGGCTAAGACTAGCGAGCAGGACAAGATTTATGGCCTGAGCTTAGGGGCAGATGACTTTATTGCCAAGCCCTTTAGCCCTCGTGAGCTGGTTTTGCGTGTCCACAATATCTTACGTCGCCTTCATCGTGGAGGTGAGACAGAAGTCGTCAGTCTCGGGGATTTACGGATGAATCACGGTAGCCATGAGGTCCAAGTCGGAGATGTGGCGCTTGATTTGACCGTCAAATCCTTCGAACTTCTATGGCTTCTAGCCAGCAATCCAGAGCGAGTTTTTTCTAAGACAGACCTCTATGAAAAGGTCTGGCAAGAAGACTATGTGGATGACACCAATACCTTAAATGTTCATATTCATGCTCTTCGACAGGAGTTGGCTAAACATGCTAGTGCAGAAACACCGACCATCAAAACCGTCTGGGGCTTGGGCTACAAAATTGAGAAAGCACGAGGTAGTCAATGAAATTAAAAAGTTATATTTTAGTAGGGTATATCATTTCAACACTCCTAACGATTATCGTGGTCTTTTGGGCTATCCAGCGAATGTTAATTGAAGAAAGAGAAATTTATTTCCTAGTGGGTATGACTCTTGTGGCTAGTTTTATCGGTGCTGGGATTAGTCTCTTTCTCCTATCGCCTGTCTTTACTTCATTGGGCAAACTCAAGGAACATGCCAAGCGGGTAGCGGACAAGGACTTTCCATCAAGTCTGGAGGTTCAAGGCCCTGTAGAATTTCAGCAATTAGGCCAAGCTTTCAATGAAATGTCCCATGATTTGCAGGCTACCTTTGATTCCTTGGAAGAAAGCGAACGAGAAAAGGGCTTGATGATTGCCCAGCTTTCGCATGATATCAAGACCCCCATCACTTCAATCCAAGCGACGGTAGAAGGGATTTTGGATGGGGTTATCAAGGAAGGAGAACAGGATCATTATCTAGCAACCATTGGACGTCAGACGGAAAGACTCAATAAACTGGTTGAGGAGTTGAATTTTTTGACCCTAAATACAGCCAGAAATCAGGCGGAAACTACTAGCAAGGACAGCATTTTTCTGGATCAGCTCTTGATTGAGTGCATGAGTGAATTTCAGTTCTTGATTGAGCAGGAGGAGCGAGATGTCCATTTGCAGGTAATCCCAGAGTCTGCCCGGATTGAAGGAGATTATGCCAAACTTTCTCGTATCTTGGTGAATCTGGTCAATAACGCTTTTAAATACTCTGCTCCAGGAACCAAGCTGGAAGTGGTGGCTAAGCTGGAAAATAACCAGCTTTCAATCAGTGTGACCGATGAGGGACAGGGGATTGCCCCAGAGGATTTGGAGAATATTTTCAAACGCCTTTATCGTGTAGAAACTTCGCGTAACATGAAAACAGGTGGTCATGGTCTTGGTCTTGCGATTGCGCGTGAATTGGCCCATCAATTGGGTGGAGAAATCACAGTCAGCAGCCAGTACGGTCTAGGAAGCACCTTTACTCTCGTTCTTAACCTTTCTGGGGTAAATTCCCAAACTAAGTTCCACCGCTAGTAGAAGTGGAAGTTAGTCTGATAAAAATCGTAAAAACCAGTGGAATTTCGTGTCAGGGTAAGTTCCACTGGTTTTAATACTGCTTGATTTCATCGCTTTTGTAGCCGAAAGGAATCGAAAAAAAG
>CABTAV010000117.1:0-5861 GCA_902482895.1 uncultured Streptococcus sp.
ATCGAGAAGACCTAAAAACAGAAGAACAACTATGGGAGAACTTCTTTGAGAAACTAGCCCAAAATAACGTTGCCCTGCTAGCAGACCATCCTTTGACAGAGCAGGAAAAACGCCAGATAAAGAATCAACTAAACTTTGTCAGCTACTACGATGCTGCCAAGTGGTTGGTCGGTGAAAATGGCATTGCCAAGGTTGAGGTTCAAAGAGAGGATGCAAGTCTAGGAACCATCCGATTATCCGTCATCTGGCGAGATAATATCGCAGCTGGTAAGTCTAGCTATGAAGTTGTCAATCAAGTCGAGAGAGACAAATCCAATCCTCTGGATCAAGACCGTAGGCTAGATGTGACCCTATTGATTAATGGTCTGCCCATGATTCAAATCGAACTGAAAAGCCGTTCTCATCCTTATATGGATGCCTTCCGTCAGATTAAAAAATACGACCAAGAAGGACAGTTCAGAGGTATATTTTCAAGTCTTCAGATGTTTGTCGTCTCTAATGTCACAGACACTCGCTACATCGCAGCTGCCAAAGCCAACAAGCTAAATGAACGCTTCTTGACCAAGTGGGTGGATAGTGAAAATAGACCCCAACCTCAACTATTTGACTTTGCAGAGTCTGTCTTGTCGATACCGAGAGCCCACGAGATGGTCATGCAGTATTCTGTCATCGATGATGACAAAAAGGTCTTGATTTTATTGCGCCCCTATCAGGTTCATGCTATTGAAGCTATCCGTGAAGCCAGTCGCAAGCGCCAATCAGGCTATATTTGGCATACGACTGGTTCAGGAAAGACCTTGACATCCTATAAGGTTTCGCGCAATCTGCTCCAGATTCCATCTATCGAAAAGACAATCTTTGTGATTGATAGGACAGACCTCGACCAGCAGACGACCAGTTCTTTTCAGTCTTACGCAGAGAACGATATGATTGATATCGACGAGACCGATGATACACAGGAATTGGTTAAAAATCTAGCTTCTGATGACCGTCGTGTCGTTGTCACGACCATCCAGAAAATCAATGCTATGATTCGTCAGTTTGATGAAGGCCGTCACCAAAAGGTCTACAATCGTATCAAACAACTTAAACTAGCCTTTGTCGTTGATGAATGCCATCGCGCAGTGACCCCTGAACGCCAGCGCCACCTAGAGCACTTCTTTACAAATTCTCTCTGGTATGGCTTTACAGGAACACCTATCTTTACAGAGAATAAACGTGAACAAAAGGGAGACCTTGCTCAGACCACCGAAGAGCAGTACGGTGACTGTCTCCACCAATATACCGTCAAAGAAGCTATCCATGACAAGGCAGTTCTTGGCTTTAATGTGGAATATCAGACAACCATGCCTGGTTGGGCAGAAGATGAGATTGACGAGGAGCGCTATGATGACGAAGGCCACATGCTTGCCGTATTAGATGCTATTCTCAATCGATCAAGACGCAAACTCGGTTTCCAAAATGGGGTAGGAAAAACCTATGAAGCCATTTTGACCGTCAAAAGCATTGCCCGTGCGCAGGCCTATTATAACCTGATCAAGCAAGTCAAAAATGGAGAAAAGTCTCTAAGCATTTCGGAAAATGTTAAAAAGGTCTTACCAGACTTTCCTAAGGTTGCCATTACCTACTCTGTGACAGAAAATGAAGCAGACTCATATGTCAACCAAGCCTACATGGAGGAAAGTCTAGAAGACTACAATGCCATGTTTGGCACCCACTTTGGCCTAGCGACCATTGCTTCCTACAATAGTGACCTCAACGATCGTTTGGCCCGTAAGAAAGAACGCTTTGCCTTCCGTGAGGAACAGTTGGACCTGGTTATCGTTGTGGATCGCTTGTTGACGGGCTTTGATGCCCCTTGCCTATCGACCCTGTTCATGGATCGTCAACCCATGAAACCCCAGCATATCATTCAGGCCTTTTCACGAACCAACCGCCTCTTTGATGAAGGCAAGAAATTCGGCCAAATCGTTACCTTCCAAACGCCTGACCGCTTTAAAGAAAAAGTGGATGAAGCTCTGAGCCTCTACTCAAATGGTGGCGAAACCAGTGTATTAGCCCCAGAATGGCAGGAGGAGAAGGCCAAGTTTCTGGAGAAGGTTCATCAACTACTAGCCATCGCTCCAAGTCCAGAGCAGGTGCCTGATTTGGATACAGCGACAGATGCAGAATTAAAACGCTTTGCCAAGGCTTTTCAAGAGTTTGATAAGCTCCTATCCTCTATACAAGTCTATTCGGACTATGATGAGAAAGTCATCCTCAGAGAGATTGGCCTCAGCCTAGAAGACATCGAGAACTTTGCTGGTCAATATCAAAATGTCATCGAAGAACTCCGCAGACGCAGAAAAGAAGACCAAGAAGATGAAGGTGTGTTACTGGATATCGAGTATGAGCTTGAATCCATCCGCACCGACGAGATAAACTATCACTATATTCTCTCTCTCATCCAAGCCCTAATCGAAAATCGGGAAAACCTCATTGGTAAAAAGGAAAAGAGTCTGGTAGATAACTATATCGAAGATTTGAACAAATCCAATCCCAAGTTATCCAGCCTCATCTCCAAACTCTGGCAGAATGTCCAAGCTGATGCCAAGAGTTATCAGGGACAGTCTGTAACCCATAAGTTGGATGAGATGATTGAGCTAACTACCCAGCAAAAGATTCGTGAAACGGCAGATTATTGGCAGATAGGAGAGGATGAACTCCAGTTCGTAGTGGACAACTACCGCATCGGACGAGATAAGCAAAATGGTGAAAAAGCCATCACAGAGTCTCAGGACTATCTGGCCTATAAGGAAGCCCACGGAGACAAGGCACTACCAAAACTCAAATACAAAAAAGCCCTCAAAGAGGACTATATGCGCGTGATTTCAGAGGATATCCTACCGCTAAGGGGGAGATAGGTTTAAAAATGGTCAGAAAGATAATGTTGGGAAGGTTTTCGACTAATTAGGGTCAAAATTCCCCTCTCTTCAAGATGCAAGAAAGCATCCTTGACCTTTTTCTTAGAGTAATGATGGTTGGACTGATTGGCCAGTTGGATGATGCTTCTATCTTCTATACCATCTCTCTTATCATCGACAAAGAGCTTGGACTGAGCGAGGAGAAACAAGATGTATTTCTCAACTTCCTCCAGCCCTTCTGTTTGTTCTATCTTAACTCTATAGCGACGCAGTTGTTCCTGCTTTTCAAGGAGGGTTTGGATAATATTTTCCTGTCCTTCCTTAATAAAAGTCAACAAGGTTTCAACGAAGAAAGTAGCATCGGCACGGTTGAGATGGTCGCCAGTATTCTTAAAAGCTTTATAATAGTCTTGCTTATGGTGATTGATTTGTTGGGACAAAACCAACCCCGAAAATTTATCGAGCTTTCTAGACAAGTACTTGGCAAGGATATAGCGACCTGTCCGACCGTTACCGTCATAGAATGGATGGATATTTTCAAAAAAATAGTGTCCAGCACAAGCCTTGATAAGGTTTGGGATAGAATGGTCGTTTATAAAACGAATCCACTCTGTCAGCATAACCTGAATCTGTTCCTCCTTTTGAGGTGGGATATAGATGACTTTGCCAGTCTTGTCGTCTTGGATAAAGACCGATTTCTGCCTAAAAAACTCTCCATCGAGTTCATCCTCTGGTGAGATTTCTCCTTGTGTTAATTGGTCATAAATCCTTCTGATATCTTCAAGAGATTGGATTTGGAGAAATTCATTATTAAGGATTTGTTGGTACATTCGCAAAGTGGAAAGATGTTTGATCTGTTCGGTCTTATAGGGGTCTTCCTCTAGGAGTTTCTCCACATCGACCAACTCTTTACGAGTAGTATGGATACCCTCGATTTCATTTGTGGAAATAATCGATTGGTAGAGTTGTTCCTTATAAAACTGATCGTGGGCAATCTTAGGGAGGGTATCAGCTATTTTGCTAATTCGTTGCGACTGCTGTGAGATAGTTTCCATCAGTTGGGAAATCCCTAGATGCAGGGTAACAAATAGAGGGTATTGACTTGTTTTGACAGTATCGCGTTGCATTAAATGAGGATAAAGAGATGTTCTAATGAAACTGTATCCTTGTAAGCGTAGTTGATACTCTTCCTCATATTGGTCACGATGACTGTAGTATATTTTTCTAAGTTCTCTATAGTTCATATGTAGTCATCCTCGCATTTTAACGTTTTTTAACATTATATCACAAAATCAGCCCTTCTATTGTTTCAAAATAGGCAAAATTGCATAATAGAATGGTATATCTGCCTATCTAAAGTGAAAAAATGGCCAAAATTGAACAATAGGAATGAAAGGTGGACGCCCTAAAGTGCAAAAATAGGTAAAATTGAAGAATAGAAATCAAAAAATAAAATCTAAAGTGTAGAAATACGAAAATTGAGTAATAGAAAGGGGGGGATATAGTGGAAAAATTATTTATTATCGGAAATGGTTTTGATATAGCACATGATTTAAAGACGGATTACCTATATTTCAAGAAGTTCGTTTATCAGCAGGCTTATGGGAAAGATGATTTGTTAGAGTCGTTGCAAACATCAAAGGGAATTTGCGACTTTTTTAGGGAAAAGGATATTGAAATTCAAGAACAACATCGATATGCTAAGGAAGATGGGTTGAGAGACATATATGGATATTCTCTATCCAAAATTAGAAATGGTCAGTTAGATAAACATGAACGGTATCAATTTATTTATCGACATATGATGCAGTTAATGGGATTAGAAAATTTTTGGTCTCAGTTTGAGCATGATTTAGGTTGGATAAATGAGGTGAAAATTATACTGTCGTCTTGTGGCCTAGAAGAAGAAGCTGAGGAGCTGGCAACGATTCTTGAAAAATTTCTAATAGCAGACATTGAAAATTTATTTAGGGAATGGGTTCAAAGTTTTATTCTGGACTGGGATAATATGCCTTCTAATCTAAAAAAACTAAAACGAAAGAAATCTGTTGAACACAATAAAAATGCCTACTTTTTAACTTTTAATTATAGTATGTTGTTAGAGGATTTCTACGGTATAAATTCTGAACAAATATGTCATATACATGGAAGCGTTTCTGAAAATAAGCTAATATTTGGACATAATCGTGAAATGGATTCTTATGATGAATCTATACAAAATGATCCAACTGCGGTACGTGACTTTCTTTATAATTTAGTTGATTTGACTAGAAAGCCTGTCCATCAGCAACTTAGAAAACATGAATACTTTTTCAGAAGTTTAAGTTCTATCAAAGAAATCTATTTCATTGGTTTTAATATTCGGGATGAGAATGGAGTGGATGCTACGTACTTTAGAGAAATCTTTAAGCAGGCCCCAGATGTGAGCATTTATGTAGACCAGTTCGATAAGCAGAATGAATATACTATTAAGAAAACACTTAAGGCATGGGGAGCTCGTAAAGCTTATCAATTGCAATTTATAGATACAAATAAAGATGAAATAGTTGGAGGAGTAATATGACAAGGAAACCAAGTTATCGTTTTGCAGGTTATACCGAACCTTGGGAAGAAAAGAAGTTGGGAGAAGTTTCAACTCATCGTAGTGGTACATCGATAGAAAAATATTTTGCGGAAAATGGAGTTTACAAAGTAATTTCTATTGGTAGTTATGGACTTGATGGAGAGTATATAGATCAGGGAATACGAGCTATTTCTAACGAAGTAACTGATAAGAAAATTGTAAAAGAAAATGAGCTGACAATGGTTTTAAATGATAAGACTTCTAATGGTACAATTATTGGTCGAACTCTTTTAATAAAGTCAAGCAATGAGTTTGTGGTTAATCAACGTACAGAGATTATCTCACCAAAAGAAATACTAGACTCTCAATATGCTTATGTTTTATTAAACGGTAAT
>CABTAV010000118.1:0-5814 GCA_902482895.1 uncultured Streptococcus sp.
TGAAACAAGGGAAGGAAAAAATTTACCGGTTCCACATTGTTACATAGGAACTGAGGGACATGAACTTTATGGACGACCACGACGACCATTGTCAATCAAAGCGTCAACCGCTTCTTGAAGCATACGCTTCTCATTTTGAACGATGATACCTGGTGCATTCAACTCAAGCAAACGAGCCAAACGGTTGTTACGGTTGATAACACGGCGGTAAAGGTCGTTCAAGTCAGATGAGGCAAAACGGCCACCATCCAACTGCAACATTGGACGAAGATCTGGTGGAATAACTGGAAGGATGTTGAGAATCATCCATTCAGGTTTGTTTCCAGACTTGTAAAAGGCATCCAAAACATCCAAACGACGGATGGCTTTGACACGTTTTTGTCCAGTAGCTGTTTTCAACTCTTCTTTGAGTTCAGCAATTTCTTTTTCAAGATCTACTTGTTTCAAAAGGTCTTGGATGGCTTCGGCACCCATCTTGGCAACGAATGATCCATAACCATATTCACGCAAGCGCTCACGGTATTCGCGCTCTGTCATGATAGACTTGTGTTCAAGTGGTGTATCCTTAGGATCAATCACCACATAAGCCGCAAAGTAGATCACTTCCTCGAGGGCACGAGGGCTCATATCAAGGGTCAAGCCCATACGGCTTGGAATCCCCTTGAAGTACCAGATGTGAGATACAGGAGCTTTCAATTCGATATGTCCCATACGCTCACGACGAACTTTTGTACGCGTTACTTCAACCCCACAACGGTCACAAACAATTCCTCTGTAACGAATGCGTTTGTATTTACCACAAGCACATTCCCAGTCTTTTGTAGGGCCAAAGATAACTTCATCAAAGAGTCCTTCACGTTCTGGTTTCAAGGTACGGTAATTGATTGTTTCAGGTTTTTTGACTTCTCCATAAGACCATGAACGGACTTTACTTGGAGAAGCTAGGGTGATTTGCATACTTTTAAAACGATTTACATCAACCACTATTTCTTCCCTTTCTATTCTAAGCGAACTGCTTATTCTTGTTCAGCAGCTTCTTCTGTTGCTTCCGCTTTTGTTGCTTTCTCAGCTTCTTCAGCTTCAAAGGCTGCTTTAGCCTCTTGGGCTGCTTTTTCGCGGGCTTTTTCAAGGTCATCTACGTGGATGACATCTTCGTCCATTCCTTCATCCAAGTCACGAAGTTCCACTTCTTGGTCATCTTCGTCTAGGACACGCATGTCAAGACCAAGAGATTGCAATTCTTTTACAAGAACTCGGAAGGATTCTGGAACACCTGGTTTTGGAATTGGTTTTCCTTTTGTAATGGCTTCATAAGCTTTCAAACGTCCGTTGATATCGTCAGACTTGTAAGTCAAGATTTCTTGAAGGACATTTGATGCACCGTAGGCTTCAAGAGCCCAAACCTCCATCTCACCGAAACGTTGTCCACCAAACTGAGCTTTACCTCCGAGTGGTTGTTGGGTAACAGTTGAGTAAGGTCCAACTGAACGCGCGTGCAATTTATCGTCAACCATGTGGTGGAGTTTGATCATGTACATGACTCCGACAGAAACACGGTTATCAAACGGTTCCCCAGTACGTCCATCGTAAAGGATTGTTTTGGCATCGCTATCCATACCAGCTTCTTTAACAGTTGACCAAAGGTCTTCAGAACTTGCTCCGTCAAAGACTGGTGTTGCGATGTGAATATCAAGAGTACGAGCAGCCATACCAAGGTGAAGCTCCATAACCTGACCGATATTCATACGTGATGGCACCCCAAGTGGGTTCAACATGATGTCGACTGGAGTTCCATCTGGAAGGTAAGGCATGTCTTCTACAGGAACGATACGAGAGACAACCCCTTTATTTCCGTGACGTCCGGCCATCTTATCTCCGACCTTGATCTTACGTTTTTGAGCGATGTAGACGCGAACCAGCATATTGACACCTGATTGCAACTCATCTCCATTTGCACGAGTAAAGATTTTAACATCACGAACGACACCATCGGCACCGTGAGGTACACGAAGAGAAGTATCACGCACTTCACGAGATTTGTCTCCGAAGATAGCGTGCAAGAGACGTTCTTCAGCTGAAAGGTCTTTCTCACCCTTAGGTGTTACTTTACCTACAAGGATGTCACCTTCTTTAACCTCAGCACCGATACGGATAATACCCATTTCGTCAAGATCTTTAAGAGCATCTTCACCAACGTTTGGAATTTCACGAGTAATTTCTTCAGGCCCAAGCTTTGTATCGCGTGTTTCTGATTCGTATTCTTCAAGGTGGACAGATGTGTAGACATCGTCTTTCACCAAGCGTTCGCTCATGATAACAGCATCCTCGAAGTTGTAACCTTCCCAAGTCATGTAGGCAACGATTGGGTTTTGTCCAAGCGCCATTTCTCCATTTTCCATAGAAGGTCCGTCAGCGATGAAATCGCCTTTTTCAACGACATCGCCAACTTTTACGAGAGTGCGTTGGTTGTAGGCAGTACCTGAGTTTGAACGACGGAATTTTTGGATGTGGTAAACGTCCAATGAACCATCTTCACGACGAACTTCTACCTTGTCAGCATCTGCATAAGTAACTTTACCGTCATACTGAGCAATCACAGCAGCTCCTGAATCATGGGCTGCTTGGTATTCCATACCAGTACCAACGTAAGGTGCTTTAGGATTAATCAACGGCACAGCCTGACGTTGCATGTTGGCTCCCATAAGGGCACGGTTGGAGTCATCGTTTTCCAAGAAAGGAATACATGCTGTCGCAACGGCAACTACCTGTTTTGGTGATACGTCCATATAGTCAACAACATTAGCTGGATACTCTTGGTTGACCCCTTGGTGACGTCCCATGACAACTTTCTCAGCAAATGTTCCATCTTCATTCAGACGAGAATTAGCCTGTGCTACAGTAAATTCATCTTCTTCATCGGCTGTCAACCAAACGATTTCGTTCGTAACAACACCTGTTTCACGGTCAACCTTACGGTATGGTGTTTGAACAAAACCATACTTGTTCAAATGTCCGTAAGATGACAAGTTATTGATCAAACCGATGTTAGGTCCTTCAGGTGTCTCGATTGGACACATACGGCCGTAGTGAGTGTAGTGCACGTCACGTACTTCATATCCAGCGCGGTCACGTGTCAAACCACCAGGCCCTAAGGCTGACAAACGGCGTTTGTGAGACAACTCAGAAAGCGGATTGTGTTGGTCCATGAACTGTGACAACTGTGATGAACCAAAGAATTCTTTCACCGCAGCTGTTACAGGACGGATATTGATGATTTGTTGTGGTGTCAAGACTTCGTTGTCCTGAACAGACATACGTTCACGGACATTACGTTCCATACGAGAAAGTCCAAGGCGTACTTGGTTAGCAAGCAATTCACCAACCGCACGGATACGACGGTTCCCAAGGTGGTCGATATCATCTACACGGCCAAGTCCTTCAGCCAAGTTGAGGAAGTAGCTCATCTCAGCAAGAATATCTGCAGGAGTGACGATACGAACCTTGTCATCTGGATTAGCATTACCGATGATCGTTACGACACGGTCTGGATCAGTTGGTGCAACAACCTTGAATTTTTGAAGAACAACTGGCTCAGTCACAACAGCTGCATCATTTGGAATGTAGACAATCTTGTTCAAATCACCATCCAAATGGCTTTCAATACTTTCAATCACGCTACGAGTCATGATTGTACCAGCTTCTACCAAGATTTCTCCAGTTTCAGGGTCTACCAATGGTTCCGCAATAGTTTGGTTGAGCAAACGTGTTTTAACATTGAGTTTTTTATTGATCTTGTAACGACCAACAGCTGCCAAGTCATAACGACGTGGGTCAAAGAAACGAGCCACAAGCAAGCTACGTGAGCTTTCAGCAGTCTTAGGCTCACCTGGACGAAGGCGTTCGTAAATTTCTTTCAAGGCTTCGTCGGTACGAGAGTCCATTGGATTCTTGTGGATATCTTTTTCAACAGTATTGCGAACCAATTCGCTATCACCAAAGATATCAAAGATTTCATCATCACCTGAGAAACCAAGGGCACGAACCAAGGTTGTAAATGGAATCTTACGAGTACGGTCGATACGAGTGTAGGCGATGTCTTTTGAGTCGCTTTCAAGTTCCAACCACGCTCCACGGTTAGGGATAACAGTTGAACCGTAGCCCACTTTACCGTTTTTATCAACTTTATCGTTAAAGTAAACACCTGGTGAGCGGACCAACTGAGATACGATAATACGTTCACCACCATTGATGATGAAAGTACCCATTTCTGTCATGATTGGGAAATCACCAAAGAAAACTTCTTGGGTCTTAATTTCGCCTGTCTCTTTATTGATCAAGCGGAAGGTTACAAAAATTGGTGCTGAGTAGCTAGCATCGTGGATACGAGCTTCTTCGAGCGTATATTTTGGTTCTTTGATTTCATATCCAACGAATTCCAACTCCATTGTGTCTGTGAAGTTTGAAATTGGCAATACATCTTCAAATACTTCCTTCAGACCGTGGTCTAGGAAATCTTTGAATGAGTCAGTTTGAATTTCAATCAAATTTGGTAAGTCAAGAACTTCTTTGATTCTTGAAAAACTACGACGGGTACGATGTTTCCCGTATTGAACGTCATGTCCTGCCAAGATGATTCTCCTTTGTAAATAAGTTCCAAGCCTTGTCGATCAGGCTTTTCTAATCGTCATATGGTTTTAAAAACCCTTATCACCGTGTCCTCTTGATAAATTTTCAGAATCTTTAAGTCTTTGTTACAAGTACTCAAAAGCCTGAAAAAAAGCACAAAAAGAGCAGCTAAATCTGACTTTTTCAGAAGATTTAACTGCTGTGAGCCTTGTCTGGACAATATTTCAGACAAAACCTACGACAAATGATTACTCATATTATACCCTATTTAGCTAGATTTTTCAAGGGGATTGACAATTTTTTGACAAAATCTTTTCCTATGAAAAATGGAATATAGGATACAATCACTAAAATAAAATTGTTAAATCTTTGTTGATTAGAAATAGTTGTTTCGCAGAGATTTTAAAAAAGCCTACTTCGCAGTAGATTTAGTTTGTTTCTATTCTAATCGGCACTCTTCCAAAATTCTGCTCTGCTATACTTGGATTTCCCAGTTGGTAAATCTGGTCTGACTTTTGGGTCATGGTATCCCATGGTTCTTTGCCAATTCGGCTGACTAGATGTACCTGCCCTTTCAGAGATTTGAGATGTTGTCTACCTTTTTCGGTAAAACCAAGAATATGAATCCCTTCTGGCAAGTCATTTTCTCTGGCCTGTACCAAGATATAGGTCAAGAGTCGTCGTACACGCGCCTTGGTGTAGCGTTTGGTAGCAACCACCTCAACCAATTCGTCAACAGACTGAGCCGTTTTGATAGCATCCTTAATACGCACAGCCATTTCTTGATTGACCTGATAGATGGTTGTTAGGTCTGGATTTGACAAGATTTGATAGCGTAGCAGGGGGAAATAGTCTTCCCAGCTCACCTTACTGGCCTGCTCAAATAGGGCAACAGAAGGCATAAAGCGTTCTAAGAAATCTTGGTCCTTCTGGTGTTGACGAAGGGCCGTCGCCGAAGCAAAGATCACATCCTTATCCACAGAATGGTAACCCGCCCCCTGACGCTGAATCGGATGCAAATTGATGTTTCGTCCCACAACTGCCTTGGCATAAGCCAGAGCAAGGACATGATTGGGTGTATTGCCTGAAAAATCAAGACCTGCAAATTCCTTCCACATGGCCTGTGTCTTCTGGGGATAAGAGAGGGAATCAGGAAGATTTTCCACAAATTTCTCCATCTCAGCACCT
>CABTAV010000119.1:0-5811 GCA_902482895.1 uncultured Streptococcus sp.
TAAATATAATGAATTACGATTTTCCTATTTTATCTTAGGCTGTTTTTCTTGACTTTACTTGGTTTTTCTTTTAATATATATGTATAAATATATAGGGAGGTTTATTGTGGATATTTTGCTTTCTGAAACAGAACAGAATTTGCTAATGTTACTGGAAGAACTAACCAAACACCAGGATTGGATACAAGATTCATCTTTGTCAGAAAATCTGAATCTGTCAGCAGAAGAATTGCAAGAACACGTTTTTAAGCTTGAGCAATTATTCCCAAACCTCCTGATACAATCAACAAAAGAAGTCATTCAATTGCAGTTTGACTTTCAAAATACCTTGGATCCCAGGATTGCGATTTTTAAACAGTCTGAAACTTACTCTTTTTTGAACCGTCTGTTTTTCAAGGAGGAAGACTCACTTGACCAAATGTGTCAAGAACTTGTGATGAGTTACGAACGAGGTCAAGAAATCATCCAGCATCTAAATACGAAACTTCCACCACACTATGGCATCAGCATCCAACCTTCCCCTTTAGTCATGGATGGAACAGAAGAGGACATTCGTGCCTTTTATCTAGACTACTTTAGCCAAAGTTACGACTTTCTTGATTGGCCCTTCCCTTCGATTTCTGAAGAATCACTCACACACTTGATTCAGCTATTTTTGGACGCCCAACAAGTTTCCCCCAACCTCAGTAGCTTACGGCAAATCAAATATATTCTTGCTATCAATCTAGAGCGGTTTAGTAAGAGTCATTTGATTGAAAATCCTACTCCTCTTTTAACCAGTCACTACAGCTCCCTCATGCAAATTCCGCAGTTTGAACAAGATATCAAAAAGCTGGCTAAAAAACTCCATTTTGAACCTACAAAAGAAGCACTGGAACAGCTAGTTTCAACCCCAGTAAAGTCGACTCAAATCACAAATAAACCTTGTAATGAAGCGATAGGAGACATTCATCAGATTCAAAAATCCTATCGTTTATTGAGTCAAATTTTAGAAGAATTGGCTAAAGAATTTCACCTACAGATTGAAAATCGCGAAGAATTGATTTGGCTCCTCCACTACACTGCCCAAGCTGATTTTTTCCACCCACTTAACAACAAATCTCTTGAAAAACAGAAGTCTCTACTTTTAACCAATTATCAAAAAGAATTTCCAAAACTATTTGAAGTAAGTAAAAGTAAATTTCAGACGTATCTAGCTGAGATTGGTCTAGAAAGTCATCCAAGTAAGCTACAAGAGCTGGTTTATGCCTTTTCTATCCAAGGACAACGCATTTTAGTACAATTACTTCAAAAACTTCCCAAAATTCGTGTTTTGGTCATTAGTCATCTAGATAGTGAGCACGCACAAAACCTAATTGACACCCTTTCCCACTACAGTAACAATCTCTATCTATTTGACCCTTGGGAAAAGTCCAGTATCTCTTCCTCAATCTTCAATCAAATTCCACACGATATTGTTATCACTACCTTCCCTGTTTCCAACTGTCCGAAACCCATTATTTGTAGTCGGAATCTTTCTACTGCAGAACTATTTCACCACCTCCACCTTCTGGCTTCTCAAATTCATAAAGAAAGACTGGCTGAATCGTAACAAAATCTGTTGCGATTTTTCTTTTATTTTAATTTCAAGAAAACGCTTGCATATTATTTTACTACATGCTATACTGATAAAGAAATTCATTTATAGGAGAATGATTATGAGAAAAACCCCATCTCACACTGAGAAAAAAATGGTCTACAGCATCCGTTCCCTCAAGAATGGAACTGGTTCTGTCCTTATCGGAGCAAGCCTTGTTCTGCTTGCCATGGCTACACCAACTATCTCAGCTAACGAAGCCACAACAGCTAGTGCTGAAGCGACTAACACTATTACCCAACCTCTTACTGATACAGCAGTCAAAGCTGATAAGAAGGAAAGTGATATTTCTTTACCCAAAAATGCAAACGCTTTCCTAGAGAAAACAGAAGAAAAACCTGCAACAGAGGCAACCACTCCTGCTGCAAGCCCAGCTGACTCAGCACCACAAATCGGACAAGATCGTTCAAGTGAACCAACTACTTCTACGAGTCCAGTAACGACTGAAACTAAGGCAGAAGAGCCAATCGAAGACAACTACTTCCGTATCCATGTCAAAAAGCTGCCTGAAGAAAACAAGGATGCTCAAGGACTATGGACTTGGGACGATGTTGAAAAACCTTCTGAAAACTGGCCTAACGGAGCCTTGTCCTTTAAGGATGCCAAAAAAGATGACTATGGCTATTACCTAGATGTCAAATTAAAGGGAGAACAAGCCAAGAAAATTAGCTTCCTCATCAATAATACAGCTGGAAAAAATCTAACTGGTGATAAATCGGCAGAAAAACTAGCTCCAAAAATGAACGAGGCTTGGTTGGACCAAGATTACAAGGTTTTCTCTTACGAACCACAACCTGCAGGAACTATTCGTGTCAACTACTACCGCACGGATGGCAACTATGACAAGAAATCACTCTGGTACTGGGGAGATGTGAAAAATCCAAGTAGCGCTCAATGGCCTGACGGAACAGACTTTACGGCTACAGGTAAATACGGTCGCTATATTGACATTCCTCTTAAGGATGCCGCAAAAGAATTCGGCTTTTTATTACTAGATGAGAGCAAACAAGGAGACGACGTGAAAATCCGTAAAGAAGATTATAAGTTCACAGATTTGAAAAATCATAGCCAAATTTTCCTAAAAGACGATGACGAATCTATTTACACAAATCCATACTATGTCCATGATATACGTATGACAGGAGCCCAACACGTAGGAACTTCTAGCATTGAAAGTAGCTTTTCAACACTAGTCGGTGCCAAAAAAGAAGATATTCTCAAGCACTCCAACATCACTAATCACCTAGGAAACAAGGTAACTATTACCGATGTTGCAATCGACGAAGCTGGTAAGAAAGTAACTTACAGCGGAGATTTCTCTGACACAAAACATCCATATACTGTTAGCTACAATTCCGACCAATTCACTACCAAAACAAGCTGGCGCCTTAAAGACGAGACTTACAGCTATGATGGCAAACTGGGAGCTGACCTAAAAGAAGAAGGAAAACAAGTTGATTTAACCCTTTGGTCACCAAGTGCTGATAAGGTTTCTGTTGTTGTCTACGACAAAAATGACCCTAACAAAGTAGTTGGAACTGTCGCTCTTGAAAAAGGAGAAAGAGGGACTTGGAAACAAACTCTAGATAGCACAAACAAATTAGGAATCACAGATTTCACTGGATACTATTATCAATACCAAATCGAGCGTCAAGGTAAAACTGTTCTTGCACTCGATCCTTACGCTAAATCTCTCGCTGCTTGGAATAGTGACGATGCTAAGATCGACGATGCCCATAAAGTGGCTAAAGCTGCCTTTGTAAATCCAGCAAAACTAGGACCTCAAGACTTGACTTATGGTAAAATTCATAACTTTAAGACTCGTGAAGATGCCGTTATCTACGAAGCTCATGTGCGTGACTTCACTTCAGATCCTGCCATTGCAAAAGACTTGACCAAACCATTTGGTACTTTTGAAGCCTTTATCGAAAAACTAGACTACCTCAAAGACTTGGGTGTAACCCACATCCAGCTCCTTCCAGTCTTGTCTTACTACTTTGTCAATGAATTGAAAAACCATGAACGCTTGTCTGACTATGCTTCAAGCAACAGCAACTACAACTGGGGATATGACCCTCAAAACTACTTCTCATTGACTGGTATGTACTCAAGCGATCCTAAGAATCCAGAGAAACGAATCGCAGAATTTAAAAACCTCATCAACGAAATCCACAAACGTGGCATGGGAGCTATCCTAGATGTCGTTTATAACCACACAGCCAAAGTCGATATCTTTGAAGACCTAGAGCCAAATTACTACCACTTTATGGATGCTGATGGAACACCACGAACTAGCTTTGGTGGTGGACGCTTGGGGACAACCCACCATATGACCAAACGTCTCCTAGTTGACTCTATCAAATATCTGGTTGATACTTACAAAGTGGATGGATTCCGCTTCGATATGATGGGAGACCATGATGCCGCTTCTATCGAAGAAGCTTACAAGGCTGCACGCGCCCTCAATCCAAACCTCATCATGCTGGGTGAAGGTTGGAGAACCTATGCTGGTGATGAAAATATGCCTACTAGAGCTGCTGACCAAGATTGGATGAAACGTACCGATACTGTCGCAGTCTTCTCAGACGACATCCGTAACAACCTCAAGTCTGGCTATCCAAACGAAGGTCAACCTGCCTTTATCACGGGTGGCAAGCGTGATATCAACACTATCTTTAAAAATCTGATTGCTCAACCAACTAACTTTGAAGCAGACAGCCCTGGAGATGTCATCCAATACATCGCAGCCCATGATAACTTGACCCTCTTTGACATCATCGCTCAGTCTATTAAAAAAGACCCAAGCAAGGCTGATAACTATGCTGAAATCCACCGTCGTTTGCGACTTGGAAACCTCATGGTCTTGACAGCTCAAGGAACTCCATTTATCCACTCTGGTCAGGAATACGGACGCACCAAACAATTCCGTGACCCAGCCTACAAGACTCCAGTAGCAGAGGATAAGGTTCCAAACAAATCTCACTTGTTGCGTGATAAAGACGGCAATCCATTTGACTATCCTTACTTCATCCATGACTCTTACGACTCCAGCGATGCTGTTAACAAGTTTGACTGGACTAAAGCTACAGATGGTAAAGCATATCCTGAAAATGTCAAGAGTCGTGACTATATGAAAGGGTTGATTGCCCTTCGTCAATCTACAGATGCCTTCCGACTTAAGAGTCTTCAAGATATCAAGGACCGTGTCCACCTCATCACTGTCCCAGGCCAAAATGGTGTGGAAAAAGAGGACGTGGTGATTGGATACCAAATCACTGCTCCAAACGGTGATATCTATGCAGTCTTTGTCAATGCGGGCGAAAAAGCTCGCGAATTTAATTTAGGAACTGCCTTTGCCCACCTCAGAAATGCTGAAGTTTTAGCAGATGAAAACCAAGCAGGACCAGTAGGAATCGCCAACCCGAAAGGACTTGAATGGACTGAAAAAGGCTTGAAATTGAATGCCCTTACAGCTACTGTTCTTCGAATCGCTCAAGGCGGTGCCATCGTTGCCCCAGCTGTGGAAGAAAAATCAGAATTTGACCTTTCCAGCTTGAATGTCGAACAAGAACAAGGTCAAGCCCAAAACCTAGCAGCAAATCCTGAAACCCAAGAAACTGCTGCAGAGGCTCTTTCTCAGAAAGTCCTTCCAAACACAGGAACTGAGAGTAAATCTCTTCTTACTCTTGCAGGAATCAGTCTCCTTGCCCTTCTAGGTCTCGGGTTCTTACTGAAAAACAAAAAAGAGAACTAAACTAGCCCTCCTATAGAACAATCCCCCAAGCCTTGACGCTTGGGGGATTGATTTTTGCCCTGATAATCTTATCTATCAAATCATATATTCTACACTATAGGTCGCATCCGAAAGTATTCGTGCCAAAAACTGCTTGGTTCGTTCTTCTTTTGGACGACTAAAGAAATCATGGGCATTATTTTCTTCAACAATTTTCCCGCCATCCATAAAAATGACATGATTGGCTACATCTCTTGCAAAGTCCATCTCATGCGTCACTACTACCATAGTAACCCCTTCTTTAGCCAACTGTTTTAAAACATCCAAAACATCCCCTACTAACTCTGGATCCAAGGCTGACGTTGGCTCATCCAATAAAATGACCTCTGGTTTCACAGCGATGGCGCGCGCAATACCAATTCGTTGTTGCTGACCTCCAGAA
>CABTAV010000120.1:0-5652 GCA_902482895.1 uncultured Streptococcus sp.
CCCCCATCTATTCTCGGATCTTGAAAAAGAAGGAAGGGTGCACCAAGAAATCTCATCATCCCAAACCCCTCAAATCCTTCCGCTCGTCGATAACCAGAAAAGTAGATATTCAAAGGCGGTTTAAAGTCTCCTGGATAGAAAAAGTAATTAAGTTCCTCACGCTTTTTATTATGTATAATGCCTCCACCTAGAACATACTTGCCAAATTGGTAGCGTGTTAAACGCTGGTGAAGAGCTCCGATTCTCAGACGTCCTGCTCCTCGCGCTTCTAGAGAAATACTGATAAATGAGGAAAAATCATCGTCCAATACAAGGGCGGTCTCCATATCCTCAACTGTAAAAACTCGTTCTTTAACAAAACTAGCAGTGGACCCATCTTGGATATTCCGAACAACAAGGCGAATATCACAAGTCCAATCTTTCTCATATTCTAGCCAGAGTTCTACTGGGTTAAACTCGCTTGCTCGAATATTGTATTTCCAGCTAATTAAGGGACGGAAGTCTTCACCATACTTTCCTAAGAGTTCTAGATGTTCATAACCATTATAACGAACCTCCCCCGCAAAAGCAGGATTAACAAGCATATCAATCGGGGCCAACTTGTCTCCATACTGCCCTCTAAACAAGGCCTTAGATAGTAGACGTAAAAGTTCTGCTGGTTTTGAAAAATCTGTTGCTTGAGCACAGGTTCTTTTCAAGAAATTTTGAACATCTTTTGATTGTGGCTCAGCTGTATCTGGGTAGAAAATAGTATAAGGAGTGACCTTTTTCATCAAAGGAATCAAATCCGATAAATGTTCAGGATTTTCAACCAAAATAGCTGAAAAAGTTTTTAATCCCTCCATTTTCATGACCTTCCTTATTGCAGTCGTTGATTTTGGCCAAAAGAAATGCCAGTCCATATTCTCAGGAATCTCATAATAATGACGCCAGTTTCTGCTACCTATCTGCAAAATCTGTAATTTATTGCTCACCCTTTGCCTCCTCTAACCATTTTTCCCACTTGTCTACAAATTGTTCACCTGTATTTTGTCGAATCTTATCGATTGAGTAAATTAAGGCTTGATTCCAATGTTCCAAGGTATCTAAAAAGTAGTGTCCAGCTTTACTAAATTCTGATAAATCCGACAGGATATACCCATTTTGTAAGTGAGTAACATATTCTGACTCTTGTAGGTTGATTTGAGGAATTCCTGCACTAATTCCTGCAATCTGAGTATAAATATTTGCGACTGGATTTAAATCAACAATTAAACGAGTGTACTCCAATTCTCGAATTAAGCCCATCTCATCATTTAGATTGATAATCTTAAAGCGATAATAATCTCTGGTATTTTCTTCTAATGTATTTTCTGCATCAGATACCACGGAATCCTTTAACAGTTCCTTCAGATTGAGACGCTCCATAATGAGCGAATCGATCTGCTTCTGTAAAGCTTCAATTTGATATCCTTCTGCATTAAATACTGAAAAAACAACCTCAGTCAAAGGATTTTTCGAGACGAAGTATAAGATTTCATACAAGATCTGTGGATCTTGTTGCATCTGTATATCCATTTGGACATAAATTTTTGATTCCTTTAATCGTTGACTAAGACCTAACTTCAAGCGCGTATCAAAAGATGGTAAATGATGCATTTTAGAAATAAATTGAGGATAAGTCTCTTGCAATCGTTCAAGAAAATCTTTCCTATCACTAATCAACAATCTAGACTGTTCTATTGCCTGACGATGAACTTGTAAATCATCTGCTTGATTTCTTTCAATAAAGAAACTTATAATTTTGGGAGCTTCTTCTGGCAATCTTTCTAACAATTGATTTTGAAATCTGGTATGAGCTGCCAAAACAAATGAATCTCCAACTTGATAGTCTTGATTTAAAAATGTTGTTAAGAATTCCCAAATAACTTCATCTATACTCTCATAAGTTAATTTTTCAAAACGGTAGCTTACTGCTGGGTTTACCTTTACAATTGGCTGTCCCCCTTGCAAATTCTCCCTCAATTGCCACTGTCCTTTTGCATTGTAATAATAACGGTTGACTGGTTTTTGATCCTCATACTCTATAAGGCTAGATAAAAAGCCACGATCATCAAAATAGCAAATAAAATCAATTTTATTATCTTTAAAATAAGTAATATAGCTGATAAAACCTTCTGAGCCATATTCAACTTCAGCATAAAGCGCCCCTTGCTGTTTAACTGCAATTACAAAGGGAGTATAGATAAAGTCACAATCTTTATCCCATGTTAAATCTTTCAGTTGCAAGGGGTGCATCTCCTCATTTGCAATATTTTGAATAGCATCAAAAACAGAGAAAACATCAGACTCCAATAAATCTTGTCTGTGTAACAAATAGCGCAGGTGGGGATGATAAGTCAACCATAGCATTTTAGATTCTAATTCTTGGCGTTGAAAAATCCGAATTTGGTGCAAGATATCATCAAATTCTAAGCGATAAGGAGTCCTATACCAGGGCACAATATTTGTCTGCCAAGATTGATTGTCACGCTCCAAAAAAGGAATGAAATAATACATATATTCTCCTCTCAATTATGAATTGATTTCTAAGAGTGGTCTATAGTTCTCATTCAACGTCAAGGCATGAATCTCTTCTTTGATATTAAACACCATTCCGTTAAAAATCAAGAATAACCCTGGAAGCATCGTTAGTTGCATATAGCGCGGATCATATATAACCATCAACATTGGCAAGCCAGCCATAATAACTGTATAAGTAGAACCAATGATTGCAAAACGCAAAATTAACCAATTGATATAGCGACTTGTCGCTTCTCCTGGATAGATGTTATAGATATACTCTCCAGATTTTTTCATCTTTTCAGCTATTTCCTCTCCACTCATATTGACAAAAGAAAAAGCAAGTCCCAATGCAAATAACATAAGAATATATGTACATAGCCATATTGGCCGTCCAATTGCAAATTGGCCCATCCAGTTCTGTATCCAAGAAACATTTGGAAAAATAATCTGGAGTAACATTAGAACATACTGCGGAATTGATACCAAGGACATGGCATACATAAAAGGCATCCCTCCCGCAGGATTTAACTGAATATCAAAATAAGAATAGCGTTTAAAACGATTGTGAATCATAATCTTATTCACTAAAATACGATAGCGTGCCCTCTGCATGATGACAGCAGTATATAGAAAAACTAGAGAAAACATAAGTAATAGTACAACAAATAAAAAACTAACCTGTAATTCTTTAATACTCTTGACTATGTTTTGTGGCATACTAGCTACCATACTGGACATCAAGATAACTATAGAACCCCCGACACCAAACTGAGAATTGAGATCCGATAACCAGACCAAGAAAAAAGTGCCCGCAATCAAGAGCAGAACATTCAAAATCAAGACCATTCCATAATGCTCCCCCGACTGAATAGGGAGATTTATGGTAATGGCTAATGCCTGGATTAAAGCTATGACAAATGTTAATATCATTTTTCTTCGTTCTTGAACTTCAAGTGGTAAGCTACCAAAACCAAGCTTCTTAGACATACTAAACATTTGCCATAAAATCATAGCCGACATCCATGGAGACAGTCCGACTGAAAATAGGGAGATGCTTTGAAGATTGCCACCTGTTATAGCAGTAGAAAAAGCTAAAAAAGCTACAGTTCCACCCAAAAAATTTGCATCATTAACGTTTATAAACGGAAGAGTCAATCTACTTCCTAGAACATAAATAAACAAGAAAGAAATCGTCCACATAACACGTTTCACAACGACTGATGTCAATTTTATCTTCAATTTTTTTCTCCTACCTTATTCGAGTGATGAAATATTCTGATGAATATAGCTAAATCTATAAATTGACTGTTTGCCACTACTGTCATTCCCTCATCCTAATGGATGAGGGGTATTCATAACTACCCTATTCTAGATATCTAAAACCTGCATCACTGCAGCAATCAATAATTTCTTTGTAAAGTATCCTTCTTTTAAGATATAACTAACTTTATATACATTTTCAACCATGTGTTGATAAGCTTCTGCTGTCGTGTACTCTACAAGACGATTTGCTTCTTCCAAACTGTTCACTACATAACCTAAGCCTTTTTCTTGTATGAAACTAGCATTTGAAAGATAGGATGGCACTACTACTGGAATCCCTGCAGCAAGATAAGTACTAACTTTATGAGAGATATTCAATCGATAGTAATCTTCCTCATCAGTTGGATTTTCACTGGTTCCCCATACTAAGCCAAAGCCTCCCTCTGACAAAGCAAGAAGCAACTCTGTATCTGTTTTCCAACCTTTAAATGAAACTCTTGGGTTAGGATTCTCTTGATTAGACTCGGAAAAAATATCGAGAGGAATTGAATAAGCCCAATTAGATAAGTGTTCAAAGCGCTCCACACTACCCGCAAAATATAGTTTTTTCTGAAAATCTGGTCGTCTCAAAGGATAGTCATGAACATGATCCCACATTCCTTGGATAATAATTTTTTGAACTGTCAACCCTTCCTTAATCAGACGTTCCTTCATTTTTTCTGACGGAACAACTACTAAATCCGATTGGTTATACATTTCAATATACTCCGGCATCAAGTAATAATTGGATGGAAACATAAGTGGGGGTACGTCATGTATAAAGGTGATTATTTTAGCATTTAAAATCTTACATTTTCTGATAAAGGCCTGATCATACTCCCTGCCATTCCATGTGGGAGATTGATAGACGACGATATCTCCATAACCAAGCTTAGCTAAAACACCATCTAAACGGCTATTCAACTCACCTTGACTATCACTATAAATATCGTAAAAGTAAAAGCCAAGTTCGTGAAAGTCTAACTTTCTTGCAATTTTAACGGTTTCATTCTGGGCGATTAGGGCTGTACTTTGACCAGACATGCCATAAATATTTGTAATGTTAATTTTCATTTTCTTGTTTAAATCCTTACAACAACTTGTGCATTATAAACTTCATCATCAAGCAGTTGAATTTCTTGATCAAAATTATGCTCTGCGGTATGCTTATGTGAGAATTTCACTTTTGAAGTTGCTCCCATCTTAAACCACTCATATTCGGAATCAATGTGACCTAGATCAATTGCTTGTATGCCTTTTTTGCTTAAGTGATAAGCTAAAACCTTGGCTGTAGGCCCAAGCATCAAGAATACTAATTTACCAGCCACATGCTTTTCAATCGCTTCTTGAATGTCCTGAACTTTACTATAGGCATTTCTAGAAGGGCAGACAATACGCTCAACTGACTGAGCATTGTCAAAAAGATCATTTCCAACTCCTGAACGAGAGTTTTCACCTTCGACAATTAAGATATCTCGTTTATCCCAAAGTTTCTTTAATTTTTCAAAGTGAGCTACCGAAGCAGACTTATCTTTGAGGTCTATATAAGGACGAGATATAAAAGTCGAACCATAGAAAGGTGCTGTGCACAATCTATGATAGGCTTCTTTATAATTTTCTAAATGCTTTTTCCAAAAGTTGACAGCTTCGGGATTGTAGCGTTCCAAAACTTCAAAAACATCAGAAAGACAAACCAGCAATTCTGGAGAGCTTTCTAGTTGGATCATTCTTCTAAGCTGTTCCGCCAATGTCTCATCATAGTCTTGATAAGGAATCCCATGGCCCATCATAATATCCATTTCTCCA
>CABTAV010000121.1:0-5648 GCA_902482895.1 uncultured Streptococcus sp.
CGACTGGGATACCACGTCCATCATCGACAACAGTGATCGAATTATCTGGCTCAATAAAAACTTGAATATGGTTGGCAAATCCTGCCAAGGCCTCATCAATTGAGTTATCAACAATTTCCCAAACTAGATGGTGAAGACCTTCTTTCGAGGTTGACCCGATATACATCCCTGGACGCATACGGACAGCCTCTAAGCCTTCTAAAACTTGAATTTGACTGGCATCATAATCTTGTGCCTGCAGATTTTTGATTTCTTCTGTCATCTTATTCCTTTTCTTACATGTCTAATACTTGTCTTAAATTCACGATACTGGTAAACAAATGGGTAGATAGTCCAGCAGCTTGCCCGGCTTCAATATCAATCGGTCGATCACCAATGACTAAGCCAGAGCTAATCTGATACTTTTCTCTTAAATAAATCATAGATTCAGGATTTGGCTTTCTCTTAAAACCTGAGCTAGAAGTCACCACTTCTGTAAAGTAGGTAGCTATAGAAGTTTTTTCTAAAATTTCCAAGACCTGATCATTTCGATGAGAGACCAAAAAATGACGCCCACCTTGATTTGAAATGTCTTCCAATAAGTCAGAAACTCCATCAAACAAAATCGGATGTTCTAGCTCTCTGGCTTCATTTTCCTTGTACTTTTCTAAAAAATGCTCTAAGTTGGGAGCGAATGTCTCAATCGCAAAATCAGTAGAAACCTTTAAAGCTTGATAGACACTGTCATGGTCCTGTTTAATACTATACAGCGCTAAAGTCTCAACAAATGCAGCTGTTGAAGTTTCATAATTATCCAGTAAAGTCCCACCTAAATCCCAGATGTAATCGTGATATTTCATAGCTTTCATTATAGCATTTTTTTATGAAAAAAGCGATGATTTCCTTGAGTTTTCCACATAAAAAATGCTCTATGATTTTATATAGGATAAATCTCTTATAGATATTATGAAACCTATTTTCTTGTAGAAAAAAGTTCCATATGACCTATAATGAAAAGCAACCAAACCATCATTAGAGAGAATCATATGGAACAATTATATTCTAACACAAAACTACTTGATATAAAAAATCCTAATATCCAATTTATGGATGTTATTAATAAGGGAGGTAACTTCTCAAAGTAAATTCCACTTGACTGGTATTGAGCCTAGCTTTTCACTGATCTTCTCTGGAAAATTTAAATTTGGCTACAAATAGCTAAACAAAGCCAACTTATAAAACCTTACTCAAGAAGTCTTTAGTCCGTTGTTCTTGGGTCTGTTCAAAAATCTGTTCTGGTGTTCCATCTTCAACAACCACACCGTCTGCCATAAAGATGACACGGTCTGCCACCTCACGGGCAAATCCCATCTCATGTGTTACGATAACCATAGTCATCCCTGACTTGGCAAGGTCTTGCATAACAGCCAACACCTCACCTACCATTTCAGGGTCCAGGGCTGAAGTTGGCTCGTCAAAGAGCAAAACATCAGGTTCCATAGCCAACCCACGCGCGATGGCAATCCGTTGTTGCTGCCCGCCCGACAGACTCTGTGGATAAGCATCTGCTTTATCTGGCAAACCAACTTTTTCCAAAAGCTCTTGGGCTCTCTTCTCAGCAACAGCCTTACTTTCACCTTTGGTCTTGATAGGAGACAAGGTGATATTTTCCATCACAGTCATATTAGGAAAGAGATTAAATTGTTGGAAGACCATGCCCATCTTCTCACGCATAGCAAACAGGTCATTCTTCTTGTCCGTAATATCAACTCCCTCAAAGATAACCTTCCCATTGGTTGCTTCTTCCAACAAATTCATAGAACGAAGCAAGGTAGATTTCCCGCTCCCCGAAGGACCGATGATAACGACAACTTCTCCACGTTTAATCTCGAGGTTGATGCCCTTCAATACTTCATTCTTTCCAAATGATTTATGTAAATTTTCAATTTTTATCAAGGTTTCTGTCATTATTTCTTATCTCCTTGTCCCATACGTTTTTCAAAAGCTTTCAAGGCCACTGTCAAAATAGAGGTCATAATCAAGTAGTAAAATGCAGCAAATAAAAGTGGTGTTAAAGGTAGATAGGTTGTTGTAGAAACTGTTGTAGCCCCATTCCACAACTCCATGACACCAATAGCTGATAAGAGAGAACTATCCTTGATAATAGTGATAAATTCGTTTCCCAATGCTGGCAAGATATTTTTGATAGCTTGTGGCAAAATCACATAGCGCATCGCATTTTTAGGACGGATCCCTAAAGAATAGGCCGCCTCTAGTTGACCTTTTGGAACCGCATTAATCCCAGCCCGAACAGTCTCAGAAACATAAGCACCACTGTTCATTGAGATAATCAAAATCCCTGGAATCAGACGAGAAAGATCAACACCCAAAATCCCGATCTGAATAGTCGGAGCATTGATATGCATAAGAGCAAAGGCAATCATAATCTGAACCATCATCGGTGTCCCACGGAAAATCCAAACGTACAAGTTGGCAAGCCAAACAAGCGGTTTAAACTTTGAACGTTGCCCAAAAGCCAAGACAACACCCAAAATAGTCCCAAAAAAGACAACGCAGATAGAAATGAGAACCGTCACGACAGCCCCGTAGTTAAAATAAGGTAAATACTTTGGTAAAAAAGAAAAATTCATAGTCTCACTGCTTTCTAAAATAGAATACTGTATGATTATAACATGAATTGAATTAAAATTCAAATCTTTTGTCTAATTTATTCAAAAAATCTTTAAGCTGGTAGAATTAGCGAGAAATCTTAGTTTTTTCTAGGCAAGTTGACCTTCTTTATGGTAAAATAGTAACGATAAGAAATGAAGGAGAATCAAAATGGAATCACATTTGGTTAGAATCATCAACCGCCTTGAAGCAATGGCAAAAGACGGCGGAAATTTAAAACGTAATTTTGAACGCGAAGGAGTTGTTGTTGCAGAAGTTGCATACAGCCACGACGAAGAAAACGGATCAATCTTTACCCTTCGTGATGTAGAAGCTCGCGAAACTTATACGTTTGACAGCATTGACTTGATTGCAATGGAGATTTACGAACTCCTTTACTAATACAAAACAAGCTGGGATTACACCCTGCATGTCTAACCAAAATCCTTTTTGTCTCACAAATAGGATTTTTTTATTCCCTAAAATCTCAAAAATTTTCATTGTAACAACTTCTCAAAGCTGCAATCTTTTTACTTGCTTTACACCCCAATCCTGTTATAATGAGAGTATAGAAATTTGACTATTTTTGACCTTTAAACGGGTCAGCCTAAAGAAAGAAATGAGGTAGATGTATGCTTTGTCAAAACTGTAAAATAAACGACTCAACAATTCATCTTTATACCAATCTTAATGGAAAGCAAAAACAAATTGACCTCTGTCAAAACTGCTATAAGATTATCAAAACAGATCCTAATAATAGTCTCTTCAAAGGTATGACAGATTTGAACAATCGTGACTTTGATCCTTTTGGTGATTTCTTCAATGACCTAAACAATTTTAGACCTTCTAACAACACTCCTCCGACTCCCCCAACCCAATCAGGTGGAGGCTACGGTGGAAACGGCGGTTATGGCTCCCAAAATCGTGGACCTGCCCAAACTCCGCCTCCTAGCCAAGAAAAAGGCCTGCTAGAAGAATTTGGTATCAATGTAACTGAGATTGCTCGTCGTGGCGATATTGACCCCGTTATTGGACGCGACGATGAGATTATCCGTGTCATCGAGATTCTCAATCGTAGAACCAAGAATAATCCTGTTCTTATCGGTGAACCTGGTGTCGGAAAAACTGCCGTTGTCGAAGGTCTAGCTCAGAAAATTGTTGATGGCGATGTTCCACATAAACTCCAAGGCAAACAAGTCATCCGTTTGGATGTAGTTAGCTTAGTTCAAGGAACGGGTATCCGTGGACAATTTGAAGAACGCATGCAAAAACTCATGGAAGAAATTCGCAAACGTGAGGATATTATCCTCTTTATCGATGAAATCCATGAAATTGTTGGTGCGGGGTCTGCGGGCGATGGCAATATGGATGCAGGAAATATCCTCAAGCCAGCCCTTGCTCGGGGTGAACTGCAACTGGTCGGTGCCACTACCCTCAATGAATACCGTATCATTGAAAAAGATGCTGCCCTAGAGCGTCGTATGCAACCTGTTAAGGTCGATGAACCAACCGTAGAAGAAACAATCACTATCCTCAAAGGAATTCAAAAGAAATACGAAGACTACCACCACGTTCAATATACTGATGCTGCAATTGAAGCAGCTGCAACTCTTTCCAATCGCTACATCCAAGATCGCTTCTTACCTGACAAGGCCATTGACCTCCTAGATGAAGCAGGTTCTAAGATGAACTTAACCTTGAATTTTGTAGATCCTAAAGTGATTGATCAGCGCTTGATTGAAGCTGAAAATCTCAAATCTCAAGCTACACGAGAGGAAGATTTTGAGAAGGCTGCCTATTTCCGCGACCAGATTGCCAAGTATAAGGAAATGCAAAAGAAAAAGGTCACAGACCAAGATACTCCTATCATCAGTGAGAAAACCATTGAGCACATTATCGAGCAGAAAACCAACATTCCTGTTGGCGATTTGAAAGAGAAAGAACAATCTCAACTCATCCATCTAGCCGAGGATCTCAAGTCTCATGTTATTGGACAAGACGATGCTGTCGATAAGATTGCCAAGGCTATTCGCCGTAATCGTGTCGGTCTCGGTACGCCAAACCGTCCAATTGGAAGCTTCCTCTTCGTCGGGCCAACTGGTGTCGGTAAGACAGAACTTTCCAAACAACTAGCCATTGAACTTTTTGGTTCTGCTGACAGCATGATTCGCTTTGACATGAGTGAATACATGGAAAAACATAGCGTTGCTAAGTTGGTCGGTGCCCCTCCAGGTTATGTTGGCTATGATGAGGCTGGGCAATTAACTGAAAAAGTTCGTCGCAATCCATATTCTCTCATTCTTCTCGATGAAGAGGAAAAAGCTCACCCTGATGTTATGCACATGTTCCTTCAAGTCTTGGACGATGGACGTTTGACAGATGGGCAAGGACGTACCGTTAGCTTCAAGGACGCAATCATCATTATGACTTCAAATGCAGGTACAGGTAAGGCAGAAGCCAGCGTTGGATTTGGTGCTGCTAGAGAAGGACGTACCAATTCTGTTCTCGGTGAACTCGGTAACTTCTTTAGCCCAGAGTTTATGAACCGTTTTGATGGTATTATCGAATTTAAGGCTCTCAGCAAGGACAACCTGCTCCAAATCGTCGAACTCATGCTGGCAGATGTTAACAAATGTCTTTCTAGCAACAACATTCATTTAGATGTAACTGACAAGGTCAAGGAAAAGTTGGTTGATCTCGGTTATGATCCAAAAATGGGAGCACGCCCACTTCGTCGCACTATTCAAGACTATATTGAGGACGCAATCACTGACTACTACCTTGAAAATCCAAGCGAAAAAGAACTCAAGGCAGTAATGACCAGCAAGGGCAAGATTCAAATTAAGTCTGCCAAAAAAGCTGAAGTGAAAACTTCTGAAAAAGAAGTATAAATCCTATAGAAAAGAACCTGAGACAAAATAGTTCTCAGCCACAAAAAAGCTAGAGATTTCCAATTGTGGAACTCTAGCTTTTTAATTTTGAGTCGTTCTCTTATTGTA
>CABTAV010000122.1:0-5646 GCA_902482895.1 uncultured Streptococcus sp.
CATTGCTGAACTGCTGGTGCTACTTTTGGTTTGACACCCACACCTTCGTCCTGATGTAGCCCCTTGATGACTACTTCAAATTCTTTAGTAAAAGTATGTGAATCTTTAATTTGTTCTACCATAACCTTAACGCGTTGATCAGTTAACGGCTTATAGATATGATTTTGAAGGTCAATCACTCCTTGTTTGTTACTTCCAATCAAACTAACTTGACCAGGCAATTTAGGCAATACAAGTGATTTTCCATCTTCAGCAACCGTTAGTTCCGTTACTTGACGAATATCTGTCGGTTTACTAGCATCGGGAATGTTTGAGTAGGCACGGATTTCTTGGATACCCACATTTTTCCATTGCACAGTACCAGCTTGATAATCTGTAATTTCAAGTTTGAGATACTTCGCTTGAATGGCTTCTTTCAAGTCAACTCTTTCATCAAGGACTGGTTCTCCTGACTTTTTATGAATCAATTTCCATTCTCCAGGACCTGACCCATTAACATTGTCTTGACCGGCATAATAGAGATTCCATGATTTGATATTTGGATCATTTTGTTCACCACGAACACGGCGATCCCAATCAATCTCAACATGTTTAATCAAGGTTGGTTTTTCAAATTTAAATTCGATTGTTGGATTCACAACATCTCGGTCAGTTGCCCAGTGAGTTTCTGGTTTGCCATCGATTGCTTTATCTACAGTATTTTGTGTCTGAGCTTCTTGGTTTGAAGCTGTAACAGTCGCATTTTCTAAATGATTGACATCAGGAGTTGCAACCACATCTTTTGCCACTGGAGTTTCTGACGGTTTTGCAGCTGGAGCTACCTCTTCTTTAGGTGTAACTGCTGGTCTCGGAGTCACTTCTTCCTTAGGAGTGACAGTTTCAGCTGGTTTTGCTTCAGGCGTAACTGCCCCCGTATTTTTAGGCTGTGTTGCTGTCTCAGTCGGTTGTGTTTCAGTAGCTTCACTTGGACTTGCTGCTTCAGCCTTTTCAATAGCTGCGGCTAAATCGTCCGGCAACTTATCTAGAGGCTGAGCTTGTGTGATTGTTCCTTCTTTCTCAGGTGTTCCAACTGTCTCAGCAGCCTGCACTACATTTGCACCAAAGATACTAGCACCGATCATTACAGAGGCTGCACCAATTGCAAATTTTCGAATACTATAGTGGCAGCGTCTTTCAAAAAAATGTCTATCCATCTTTCTCCTATTCCTTTCTCCCACTTATTAAAGTAAGCGGTCTCATTTCACATTTAAAAATGGAGAGAACCTAGAGGTTCTCTCCAACTAAGTTATTTCTGTCTGAATTCCAATTCCTGTAAACTCTAAAATCCAGTCTTCTTTAATTTTCTTTACGTTTTGTTGCAAGGACAGCAGCAGATAGGGCAAGACTGACGCCTGCTAGGAAGATAGCTGTATCCGATTGACTTTCTCCTGTTTCTGGCAATCTCTTCTTATCTTCTGTTGAAACTGAAGTTTTAGATTCCGCAAGTTTTCCTTGTCCCAATTGACTAATCTGATACTCAGGTTTTTCAATAGTTGGTGCTGCTTGATCACCTGCTGTAGCCAATAGTCCTGTGTAGGCTGGCTTTTCGTTTACCAAAGCTTCTACCGCATTGACGCCACCATTAAATTCTGGCTGAGTTGCTAGTGTTGGTGCTTCTTCTTCACCTGCTGTTCCAAGTGGACCTTTATACTCAGGCACTTCAAGAATTGGTGCTGCCTCTTCACCTTTACTACTTGTAGGAGCATCAGGTTTAGTAGTCTGATCTTGTAGTTGGTTGAGATATTCTGCAAAGTAGGCAACCATTCTTTCAGTCAAGAGATGGTTATCCGTAGCATATTTCATGCTAGCTACTACACTTGCTACCTCCTCTTGATGCTCTTTGCTGGTCAATTTTTGAGCTTTCGCTAAAGCTGTTTCATAACCTGACAAATCAAGAGCTGTTTCTGCAACCTGTGGACGACTAAAAATCAACTCAGCAGCAGCTTGATATTTGTCACCACCGTCTCCATAAGACTTGGTACCTGTCAAAACAATTTTCTTAGCCTTGATTGTCTTACCAAAGTCAATGTCTTTTGGTTTGTTGTTATTTGGCCAATCTGTTACGGTAAAGGTATGTTCCTTACCAGACTCATCTGTCACAACCAGTTTCACATCACGCAAGTTACCATTTGATCCTGATCCACGTGGCACATAACGGAATCCAGTGATTTCTGTCGCTTCTTTCAAGACCATAGTTGCAGGTTTGCCAACATCTCCACCACTCCAAGACGTATGCCATAGACTTGATAAGTTACCATCAAAGGCATTTGCTAAATCTTCTCCCGCTTGCGCTGGAGCATTTAGACTTTCAAAGTCTTCTGCTACCAAGGCTGTTTTCTTTTGTACCAAGGCATTCTTCAGAGCGTCAATCTTAGCAATCTCAGCACGCGCTTCTTCCACGCTAATATCATCATCTGCTTGACTGAGGTTAAAGACAGCTTCCTTCAAGGCATCCATAGATTCCTTAGTATAGTTGGTCATAGCAACCGTTGGCAAGTAGTTCTTCAGAGCATTTTCTGTCAACATCTTACCAGTTAGAGTGATTTCCTCGATTTGAAGTTTATCCATGATGAAGTCGTTGTAACCACGGAAGTTAGCATTTCCACCAGAATCTCCACGAGTATTACTTGCGTTACCAGTTGAGTAGATACCAACCCAAGTATCGCCTGTTTCTGCACCTGTTACGAGGAAGGTTACCTTCTTAGCTTTCTTAGAATCTGTCCAAGTATTTGGCAATTCATGCATTTCTAAATTGCTTGCTTGATTACCGCGACGTCCTGATTGGAATTCTCCCTTACCGACTACAAAGGCGTAGGTATTGTCAGAGCCTGCTTCATATTCAAAGGTTACACGATAAGTCTTACCAGCTTCAAAACGGAAGTTTTGAGGAATTGTTTGGTAAACCAAGTTACGACGGCTAACTAGTCCATTTGTCTTCAATGACCAATTTCCTTCGATGACATCATCGACTTTCTTACCATTCCAATCGCGTTGTGTATATGGATCATGTTTTTCAGATAAGTGAGTACGATTATCCTCAACTCCTTCGATACCACCAATTACAAATGGGAAAATACCTTGAGCGACATTTTCAAAGTCTTGTTTAAATGTTCCTTTAGCTGTATCATGATTATCTCCGTACATACTTGAATTGTTTTCAAAGGTACGAATTTCATCAAAGTAAGTTGCTTCATCACCAGCTTCACGACTCAAAGTAAGAGTGACATTTGATACATCTGAACCTGTTGTAAAGAAGGCATACATGTTTTGGAAGTAACTTGTATCGTCAACTGTAGCATTATCACGACGAGTATTATGGGCATAGGCCTTAACATAGTTAAGAGCTAGTGACTTATTGGTATAGCTAGTTACTTCCTTTTCACCAGTATTCACTGTGATACTTGCCTTAGCATTACTACGGTTATCAACACCAACATAAACGGCATACTTAGTATTTGGTTTCAAGCCAGTCAGTTTCTGAGTAAGGCTGACTGTGCTCTTGTTGCCTTGGATACGAAGCATTTCATTTGCGCCTTGTGATTTGACAATTTCTGCTTTAGAAGCATCACCAGAAATAGTCCAGTGTTTCAAAGTTCCACTGTTAAATCCTTGGTCATAGATATGCATGCCTTCACTCCATGACATTTCAGGATTAGTTTGTTTTGAACGGTAGAGAACATATGGTTGATTTGCCAGAAGGTCTAGGGTAATCTTGCCATCTTTTACAGTTAATTCTTGCTCTTCGGTCTTACCTTGGTCAGTTAGCTTGTAAAGGTAAACCTTGCTATTTGCCCAATCACTCGGAAGTGTCCAAGTTGTTGCACCAGCTTGCGTATTGAAGTAGTACATCTTTTCCTTATCAGTAGGAAGTTTCTTACCATTTGCATCCCAGTTCCAAGGAGTCAAGTAAGCTGAACCATCTTGGATGACACGTCCGTTAAGTGTTACTGTACGTTCACGATATTGTGGGCTATTGATATCATTTGACTTACGAGTCACAACTACCTTATTGTTGTCAGCATCTACCAATTCCACTCGCATTTCTGGAGTCCATTTATAGGTGCTACCGTTATCAGACATGGTAACAGGTGTACCATTTTCCCATTTACTTACAGTGAAGTGTTGGAAGTACTTAGTCATGACGTCATGGGCAAATAAGTTGGTTACATAGCCATTGTAGTCACTTCGTCCTTGCCAGCCTTCAAAGTCTTTCATACTATAACCACCTAGAAGTGGGTAGTTGGCTGCACCACCATAACTTCTGTAGTCACCGACCCAAGAATCTTTTTGGTGGTTGCGTATAAAGCGTGTGATGACACTGTTGATACCTTTATTAGTGTAGCCACCATAGGTCAAATCAGCTGCCCAGTGTTGGAAGGTAGAGTCGTATTCACCACCATGGCCCCACTCAATCGCAAAGCGCCAGCCTTGTTTGTTAATTTCTTTAGCAAGAACGTGGGTAGCCCATGCTCCATTATCACCTGATTGACCATTGCCCCAAACGTCCACATAGATAAAGTCAAGGCCTTCACCAAGTTTGTTTTTCAACTCTTCCCAGCGAGCTAAGCGTCCATGCGCCAAGTCATAAGCAGCATCAATGTTGATACCTTGGTCTAGCCAGTTCCAACCATAGCTGTAGCTTCCATCTGGATTCTTACGAAGAATATTTTCGTTAAAGTATTTAGACTCAGGATAAGTTTCAGAAGCGTTAACGTGAATACCTAGATGAGCCCCATATTTCTTCGCCTTCTCAATCAAAGCCTTGAAGTCTTCGACACCACCAATACGTTTACCAATATCAGCATAGTTCAAGTGACCTGAGTCATGACCTTCACTACCATAACCTTTAAGAAGGACACCTTGCCCAAGACCATCTGTATGGAGATTGATCTTCTTGATACCATCCAAGGTCATAAGGAATGGGTTTTGTGCTTGAGAACCAAAGTTCATCGCAATACGGTATGCTGTGATATCCTTGACTTTTTCCCAACCTTGAGGGTTGTTCATGATACTACGATAAGCAATGGCACCATCTTGCCAGTCCACTTTCTTATCTGCATTAGCATCTTCAGTGATTACAACCTTGGCACTTGGAAGTTCTTTAGTGTATTCTGGGAAGACAATACCCTTATAAGCTTTTTCCCATTGCCATTCAGAGCTATGAATTCCGACATAGTTAGCATTTCCGACTGTTTCTTTATAGGCTGTCAAACGAGTCCAGTCATTAGAGCCACCACCGTAGCTGTTTTGAGAATTACTCCAAACACCTGCAGCGAGCTTATCTGTAGAAACAAATCCATACATGTAACCCTTAGCCAAGTCCTTCATTGGATTAGTTACTTCAATATGATCATCCCCGCTGACATGCGTATTGTTTGACATAGTTGCCCCATCAAACTTAGCTCCAGCTTGGTCGCTTGAAACCGACACAAGTGAGTTCCCTAAGAAATTGATAGAGGAGAGAAGTTTTCTTTCATCATCAATCTTCTGACCTGGAGTAACTTGGTTGTGGTTGACAATCTTAGTCACATCAAAATGAAGTTGATTGTCCACAACTTGCAGACGAACAGTCATATCCGCATTGATAAAATTCTTCTCGTCACGAAG
>CABTAV010000123.1:0-5626 GCA_902482895.1 uncultured Streptococcus sp.
ACTTCTTGGACTTCTAGCTCATCGGAAAACAAGCTCAATTGTTGAGATTGCCTTTGTTTAGCTGAATAAGGACTGCTTTTTTTCAATCCATCCATCTGAAAGACATTGTAAGAGATAATAGTCGCAATTTCTTTCTTTTGCTCTAAGGTCGGTTGATTTCCAGTCTTTGCAAGATAGTAATCCTCGAAGATCGCTAAAAGATTTTCACGCGCCAAAATGAGAGAATCTCCTTGATACTCATAACCATAAGAAGCTCGATAAGCTTTTTTTACAAGTTCATAAAAGGTGACTTCATCTGAGACCTCACGACTAATACGCTGCAATTTTCTATCAACAAAACCAACTCGCTCAGATAATGGAATTTCCTCACCAGTTACGGTATCATATCTCGTTACCATATAAGGTGCTTCACCACAAGTTATCTCCAACCACCTTAGGTCAACATACTCCTCAAGACTTAAAGAGCCTAGTTCCGATTCTACATATCCATTTTGCTTTGCGACCAACCAAGTTGGTGTAAACACTTCTGCCCTTATTTTTGTACGATCTTTTTGCTCATACTTGGATTTTTCAGATCTGGGCTGAATCAAGTTTGCATAGTTTCCCGTCACCCTACTTGGAGTGATGCGATCACTTGGAGCAAATCCCTTTCCTAACAATTCATAAGAATGCGTAGCCCAAACAATTGATTTCTTTGTCGTTCGATCTTTTAAAAGAATTTTTAATAAGTCAGCCGATTCTTTAGATAAACTTTCTTCACTAATATCTATTGTCATAAGCAACCTCTCTTATATTGTAATCCCTATTATATCATGTTTTAAAGAATGAAAATTTACTTGGAAAAAAGCAATTCAATAAATATCTCTCCGATGACCAACTTCTAGAGTAGCAACGACTAATTCATCATCTACAATTTGTACGATAACTCGATAATTACCAATTCTATAGCGCCATTGACCAACGCGATTACCAACCAAAGCCTTTCCGTGTCGTCTTGGTTCTTCCAAAACATTGGTTTGTAAATAGTTTGTAATTATCTTCTGCGTATAACGATCCAATTTTTTCAATTGCTTGATGAAACGTCTTGTTGGAACTAATTTATACAAATTATTCATCCTCCAAGCCTAAATCATGCATCATTTCTTCCCAAGTAATGGGTTCAACTCCTTTTTCCAAGTCTTCTAAATACTCTTGATAGGCTAAATCTGCCACACGAGCATCGTATTCGTCTTCTAGAGCTTCAAGAGTTTTGGTGCGGATAAGTTCCGACAGGGAAACTCCTTCAAACTTAGCCATTGCTTTCATAAATGTTTTATCAGCTTCAGAAACTTTTAATGTAATAGTAGTCATCTTTTGCACTCCCTTTTTTAATAGTAACACCATTGTATTACTTTTTAGGTGTTCAGTCAATATAAAAAGAACACCTTCTTAGCGTTCTTTCTATATATCTGTCAATGGTGTTGCGGTATCTGGTGAGGTATCATAAACCTTAAAGTCTACTCCTACACCTAGATCAGCTTGCGCCAGCTGATTGACCATGGTCATATGAGCCAGTTCCTTGATATTGTTTTCCTTAGACAAATGTCCTAGGTAGATTTTCTTAGTACGATTTCCTAGCGTCCGAATCATTGCTTCAGCACCGTCCTCGTTAGAAAGGTGACCGAGATCTGATAGGATTCGTTGTTTGAGTCGCCAAGCGTAAGAACCTGCTCGCAAAATCTCTACATCATGGTTGGACTCGATAAGATAGCCATCCGCATTTTCGACAATTCCTGCCATACGGTCACTGACATAACCTGTATCTGTCAAAAGAACAAAACTCTTGTCATCCTTCATAAAGCGATAGAACTGCGGTGCGACTGCATCATGGCTTACACCAAAACTCTCGATGTCAATATCTCCAAAGGTTTTGGTTTTGCCCATCTCAAAGATATGCTTTTGCGAAGAATCCACCTTGCCAAGATACTTGCTATTTTCCATGGCCTGCCAAGTCTTTTCATTGGCATACAAATCCATACCATACTTGCGAGCCAACACACCGACTCCATGTATATGGTCTGAATGCTCATGCGTAATCAAGATAGCATCCAGGTCTTCAGGTTTGCGATTTATTTCAGCAAGTAGGCTGGTGATTTTCTTACCAGACAAACCTGCATCTACTAAAAGCTTCTTTTTTGGGGTTTCCAGATAAAAGGAATTTCCACTGGAACCCGACGCTAAAATACTGTATTTAAAGCCTGTTTCACTCATTCTAGTCTTCTACTTCGTCCTCCCATACTTCTTCCTTCACTGCATCCTTATCATAAGGGAGCACAATGGTAAAGGTCGATCCCTTACCGTATTCACTCTTAGCCCAAATAAAGCCCTTATGTTGTTTGATAATTTCTTTAGCAATAGCTAGTCCCAGACCCGTACCACCTTGGGCACGACTTCTAGCACGATCCACACGGTAGAAACGGTCAAAGATACGTGGTAAATCCTGCTTAGGAATACCCAAGCCTTGGTCTGAGATGGATAAAATCATCTGATCATCAGTAGTCTTCATGGTCACTGTGATTTTCCCACCATCTGGAGAATATTTAATGGCATTGTTGAGAATATTATCAATCACCTGCGTCATCTTGTCTGTATCAATTTCAATCCAGACAGAGGTAATCGGATAATCTCTAACCAATTCGTATTTCTTCTCTTCGTCTGGTCCCCTCATCTTATCAAAACGGTTAAGGATAAAGGTAATAAAGGCAGTAAAGTTAATCAGTTCCACATCTAGATGACTAGTTGCATTATCAATACGAGAGAGATGCAAAAGATCTGTCACCATCCGCATCATACGATTGGTTTCGTCTAGAGACACCTTGATAAAGTCTGGTGCGACAGGTTCTGACAAAGCCCCCTCATCCAAAGCTTCAAGATAGGATTTTACACTAGTCAGAGGTGTCCGTAGCTCATGGCTAACATTGGAAACAAAGAGTCTCCGTTCGCGTTCCTCCTTTTCCTGCTCAGTCGTATCATGCAAAACAGCAACCAAACCTGAGATAAATCCAGACTCACGACGAACCAAGGCAAATCGTACACGAAGGCTCAGATACTCACCATTGGCATCCTGAGAATCAATCATAAGCTCAGGAATTTGGGTAATCAAATCACGAAGGTCATACTCATCTTCAATCTTAAGCAATTCTAGAATACTTTTGTTTAGAACATCTTCCTTCTGAACACCTAGCTGTTTCTTAGCCATGTCATTAATCATAGTAATCTTACCACGACGATTGGTCGCAAGGACACCATCTGTCATGTAAGAGAGGATACTGTGTAATCGTTTACTCTCTTGTTCCAGATTTTCTTGGGTTAAACGGATTACTTCTGATAAATCATTGAGATTATTGGTAATATTAGTGATTTCAGAACTTCCCTGCATATCCAATACCTGAGAATAATCTCCTGCAATCAAGTCTTTTACCTTTTGATTGATTTGCTTCAACCGAATATTATCCCGACGATTTTCTAGTAATAGCAAGGTCACCACTAAAATAAAGCCAAGTAGAATGAGGATAAAGATAAAATCACTTGTTAAAACTGTGTCTTTTATTAGTTTAATCATTATTTCTCATATAATAACCAACACCGCGACGTGTTAGGATATACTCTGGACGACTTGGTGTGTCTTCAATCTTCTCACGCAAACGTCTGATAGTTACGTCAACAGTCCGAACATCTCCGAAATAATCATAACCCCAGACCGTTTCAAGCAAGTGTTCACGTGTAATCACTTGACCAATATGAGACGCCAAATGATACAAAAGCTCAAATTCACGGTGGGTTAAGTCTAGTTCTTCACCATATTTTTTAGCCACGTAGGCATCTGGAACAATCTCTAAGTCCCCAATTTGCAAGGGTTGGGTTTTCTTTTCATCTGTTTCTTGATTATCTACAGAAGCCAAGTCCGTGCGACGAAGAAGAGCTTTAACACGCGCCTGCAACTCACGATTTGAGAAGGGTTTTGTCACATAGTCATCCGCACCAAGCTCCAAACCGATAACCTTATCAAATTCGCTATCTTTAGCAGAAAGCATGATAATAGGCACACTACTAGTCTTGCGAATAGTCTTAGCAACTTCTAAGCCATCGATTTCGGGAAGCATCAAATCCAGAATAATAATATCTGGCTGCTCTGCTTCAAATTGTTCTAGCGCTTCACGACCATTAAAAGCAGTTACAACTTCGTAACCTTCCTTGGTCATATTAAACTTGATAATATCCGAGATTGGTTTTTCATCATCTACAATTAATATTTTTTTCATTTGTTCACCTTTTTCTCTACTATTATATCAAAAAAATAACAAGAAAACACAATAGCTAGTCTTTGCTACTGTCTAAGTTGGCTTTTGCATAAGCCTGCCAGATTTTTTGTTGGGGTTTGGCAAGTGGGTAATTCTTAAACTCTTCTGGTGAAAGCCAGCGAACTTCCCTATCGGAAAAGTTATGAAAGTCAGTCACCTGACCTGCTACAATTTGAACATGCCACTTGCGATGGCTAAAGACATGCTTGACAGTCTCAAAACAAACATCAAGCCAATCAACATCTAGGTCATAGTCCTGCTGGAAACTCTCTTTTGGACTGGGACCAAAATTGACACTTTCTTCTGCAACCTGATGAAAGAGGTCAAACTGCTCTTCTTGCGAAAAGTTATCAACTTCTATCAAGGGGAAATGCCAAAAACCTTCCAATAGTTTTTCACTTTCATTTTTTTCAAGTAAAAATTGCCCCTGAGTATTTTTGACCACCAAGGCTTTAAGATAAATAGGAACTGGCTTTTTCTTGGGAACCTTGATTGGATAACGGTCCATTGTACCATTCTGATATGCCGCACTAAAGTCCTTAACTGGGCTTTCTTCTGGTCTGGGATTTACAGGCGCCTCAATATCAGACCCTAAATCCATCAAAGCTTGATTAAAGTCACCTGGACGTTCTGGATCAATCAAGATTTCCATCATTACCTGAAAAATTTTGCGATTACTTGGAATCCCAATATCATGGTTGACTTCGAACAGACGGGCCAAAACACGCATAACATTACCATCTACAGCTGGCTCAGACAAATTAAAAGCAATACTGGAAATCGCGCCTGCTGTGTAAGGGCCAATTCCTTTTAAACTGGAAATTCCTTCATAGGTATTTGGAAATTGACCACCAAAGTCAGTCATAATCTGCTGGGCCGCAGCCTGCATATTGCGTACTCGAGAATAATAACCCAAACCTTCCCAAGCCTTCAACAAACGCTCTTCAGTGGCCGTTGCCAAACTTTCCACAGTTGGAAACCAGTCCAAGAATCTTTCGTAGTAAGGGATAACCGTATCCACCCTGGTCTGCTGGAGCATGATTTCAGATACCCAGATGTGATAAGGATTTTTACTTCTTCGCCAGGGTAAATCTCTTTTGTTTTCATCATACCAAGTGAGAAGTTTCTCACGGAAAGAAACAATCTTCTCATTCGGCCACATGACGATACCGTATTCTTTCAAATCTAACATATCTCTAGTATAACACAGAAGGTTCTAACTGTCCTTTTCCTAGTATTAATACTCTTCGAAAATCAAATTCAAACCACGTCAACGTCGCCTTGCC
>CABTAV010000124.1:0-5586 GCA_902482895.1 uncultured Streptococcus sp.
GCGCTGGCTGGTAATTTGGGCTTATAGCCCTGGTACAAACCACCCGTTAGACGGGTGGTCATGATTGCAATGGATAGAATTACTGATTATACTTTTAAAAAGTCGCTTTTTGGTGGTTATTATGGTATAATGGGTGCCAAGAGGTTTGGAATGAAAAAATTTTATGTAAGTCCTATTTTCCCCTTAATATTAGGAATAGTGGCGTTCGGAGTGCTATCTGTGCAACTTGTTTTTGTAACGAATACACTGGTAACGCTATTTCTTTTGCTACTTATTTTGGGTTCATATAGTTTATTATTCATTCATCAGAGAGACTACTACTCAAAGAGTGAAGTAGAACAAATCCAGTATGTAAACCACCAAGCTGAAGATAGTTTGACAACCTTGTTAGAACAGATGCCTGTCGGAGTTATTAAACTAGACTTATCGTCAGGTGAAGTTGAATGGTTCAATCCTTACGCTGAATTGATTTTGACTAATGAAGAGGGAGAGGTTGATATAGCCTTAATTCAGACTATTATCAAGGCTTCTGTGGGGAATCCAGGTTCTTATGCCACCTTGGGTGAGACCCGCTATTCGGTTCATATGGACAAGGCATCTGGAGTTCTTTACTTTTTTGATGTGTCTGGAGAATACGAAGCGACTGTCGAGTTAGTTACGAGTAGACCTGTTATTGGGATTGTCTCCGTTGACAACTATGATGATTTAGAAGATGAAACATCGGAGTCTGATATCAGTCATATCAATAGTTTTGTAGCCAATTTTGTTTCAGAATTTGCTGGTAAACATGCCATGTTCTCCCGTCGAGTGAGTATGGACCGTTTTTATTTATTTACGGACTATACGGTACTTGAGGGTTTGATGAAAGATAAATTTTCGGTTATTGATGCTTTCAGAGAAGAGGCGAAACAGAGACAGTTGCCATTGACCTTAAGTATGGGATTTTCTTATGGTGATGGAAATCATGATGAAATAGGGAAAGTTGCTTTGCTCAATTTGAACTTGGCTGAAGTACGTGGTGGCGACCAAGTGGTTGTCAAGGAGAATGAGGAAACGAAAAATCCAGTTTATTTTGGTGGTGGGTCTGCTGCCTCAATCAAGCGTACACGGACCCGTACGCGCGCTATGATGACAGCTATTTCAGATAAAATTAGAAGTGTAGATCAGGTTTTTGTAGTTGGTCACAAAAATCTTGATATGGATGCTTTGGGTTCTGCTGTAGGTATGCAGTTATTTGCTAGTAATGTAACAGAAAATAGTTATGCTCTTTATGATGAAAATCAGATGTCTCCGGATATTGAACGAGCTGTTTCATTCTTAGAAAAAGAAGGAGTTACGAAGTTGTTGTCTGTTAAGGATGCAATGGGGATGGTAACCAATCGTTCTTTGTTGATTCTTGTAGACCATTCAAAGACAGCTTTAACTTTATCAAAAGATTTTTATGATTTATTTACCCAAACCATCGTCATCGACCACCACAGACGGGATCAGGATTTTCCAGATAATGCGGTTATTACTTATATCGAAAGTGGTGCAAGTAGTGCCAGTGAGTTGGTAACGGAATTGATTCAGTTCCAGAATTCTAAGAAAAATCGTTTGAGTCGTATGCAAGCAAGTGTCTTGATGGCTGGTATGATGTTGGATACTAAAAATTTCACCTCACGAGTGACTAGTCGGACATTTGATGTTGCTAGCTATCTCAGAACGAGAGGAAGTGATAGTATTGCTATCCAAGAAATTGCTGCGACAGATTTTGAAGAATATCGTGAGGTCAATGAACTGATTTTACAGGGGCGTAAATTAGGTTCAGATGTACTAATAGCAGAGGCTCAGGACTCGAAATGCTATGATACAGTTGTTATTAGTAAGGCAGCAGATGCCATGTTAGCTATGTCAGGTATTGAAGCGAGTTTTGTTCTTGCGAAGAATACACAAGGATTTATCTCTATCTCAGCTCGCAGTCGTAGTAAGCTGAATGTACAACGGATTATGGAAGAGCTGGGAGGTGGAGGCCACTTTAATTTGGCAGCAGCTCAAATTAAGGATTTAAGCTTGTCAGAAGCGGGTGAAAAACTGACAGAAATTGTATTAAATGAAATAAAGGAAAAGGAGAAAGAAGAATGAAAGTAATCTTTTTAGCAGATGTCAAAGGAAAAGGTAAAAAAGGCGAAATTAAGGAAGTACCAACAGGGTATGCGCAAAACTTTCTTATCAAAAAGAATCTAGCCAAAGAAGCGACTGCTCAAGCTGTAGGTGAACTTCGTGGTAAACAAAAATCTGAAGAGAAAGCTCACGCTGAGATGATTGCAGAAGCAAAAGCAATTAAAGCCCAACTAGAAGCAGAAGAAACGGTTGTAGAATTTGTTGAAAAAGTTGGTCCAGATGGCCGTACTTTTGGTTCTATTACCAATAAGAAAATTGCAGAAGAATTGCAAAAGCAATTTGGAATTAAGATTGATAAACGTCATATCCAAGTACAAGCTCCGATTCGAGCGGTTGGTTTGATTGATGTACCAGTGAAAATCTATCAAGATATCACAAGTGTGATCAATCTTCGTGTGAAAGAAGGGTAAATTTACACTTTCTTGACAAGATTGTAAAAGGAAGGGAAGTCTGATGGCAGAAGTAGAAGAGTTACGAGTACAACCTCAAGATATCTTAGCTGAGCAATCCGTTTTAGGGGCTATCTTTATTGATGAGAGTAAGCTTGTTTTTGTGCGAGAATATATTGAGTCTCGGGACTTTTTTAAGTATGCCCATCGTTTGATTTTCCAAGCTATGGTCGATTTATCCGATCGTGGCGATGCTATAGATGCAACAACGGTTCGTACCATTCTTGATAATCAAGGCGATTTGCAGAATATTGGTGGCTTGTCTTACCTGGTTGAGATTGTCAATTCTGTGCCAACTTCTGCTAATGCGGAGTATTATGCTAAGATTGTTGCAGAGAAGGCCATGCTACGTCGATTAATCTCCAAGTTGACAGAGTCTGTCAATCAAGCTTACGAGGCTTCGCAACCAGCTGATGAAATCATTGCTCAGGCAGAAAAAGGACTGATTGATGTCAGTGAAAATGCTAATCGAAGTGGATTTAAGAATATTCGAGATGTGTTGAATGTCAACTTTGGAAATCTGGAGGCTCGCTCTCAACAAACGACAGATATTACAGGGATTGCGACAGGTTATCGTGATTTAGATCATATGACGACGGGTCTTCATGAGGAGGAGTTGATTATCTTAGCAGCTCGTCCGGCGGTTGGTAAGACAGCTTTTGCCTTGAATATTGCTCAGAATATTGGGACTAAGTTGGACAAAACAGTTGCTATTTTTTCACTGGAAATGGGTGCGGAAAGTCTAGTGGACCGTATGTTAGCGGCAGAAGGTTTGGTAGAATCGCATTCTATCCGTACGGGTCAATTGACTGATGAGGAGTGGCAAAAATATACCATTGCTCAAGGAAATCTAGCTAATGCAAGTATCTATATCGATGATACGCCAGGGATTCGGATTACAGAGATTCGTTCTCGTTCTCGTAAACTGGCTCAAGAAACTGGAAATCTTGGCTTGATTTTAATAGACTATTTGCAGCTTATCACGGGAACTGGTCGGGAAAATCGTCAACAAGAGGTTTCAGAAATTTCACGTCAGTTGAAAATTTTAGCTAAGGAACTGAAGGTTCCAGTAATCGCTCTAAGTCAGCTTTCTCGTGGTGTAGAACAACGTCAGGATAAGAGACCGGTCTTGTCTGATATTCGTGAATCTGGGTCTATTGAGCAGGACGCTGATATTGTAGCCTTTCTTTATCGCGACGATTACTATGAGCGTGGTGGTGAAGAAGAGGAAGGAATGCCGAATAATAAGGTAGAAGTTATTATCGAGAAAAACCGTAGTGGAGCTCGTGGAACGGTGGAATTAATTTTCCAAAAAGAATACAATAAATTTTCAAGTATCTCAAAGAGGGAGGCATAAGATGTCAGATGCATTTACAGATGTAGCCAAGATGAAAAAAATCAAAGAAGAAATCAAGGCACATGAGGGACAAGTCGTAGAAATGACTTTGGAGAATGGTCGTAAGCGCCAAAAAAATAGATTGGGTAAGCTAATTGAAGTTTATCCATCCCTATTTATCGTTGAATTTGGAAATGTTGAAGGAGATAAACAAGCTAATGTTTTCGTTGAATCCTTTACTTATTCAGATATTCTTACAGAAAAGAATTTGATTCATTATCTTGACTAAAGTGAGAAATTTTCTCACTTTTTCTTTTTTTCTCCGAATAGTTTAAGTGAAGGTAATCTTCGATTTATATTATTTTTCAAGGAGGAAGAATGAAAATTTCACCATTTAAAGTAGCAGAGACAAGATTTTCTTTCAGAAAATCAGCTAAAAAGGTTGTTCCCTTTTTAGTAGTAGGATTGATGTTAGCAGCGGGTAATAGTGTATATGCCTATTCCGGAGGAAATGGATCGATTGCGCGTGGGGATGATTATCCTGCTCATTATAAAAATGGGAGCCAGGAGATTGATAAGTGGCGCATGTATTCTCGTCAGTGTACTTCTTTTGCAGCCTTTCGTTTGAGTAATGTCAATGGTTTTGAGATTCCGGCTGCTTATGGGAATGCGAATGAATGGGGCTATCGTGCTCGTCGTGAAGGTTATCGTGTCGATAATACACCAACGATTGGCTCTATTGCTTGGTCTACTGCAGGAACTTATGGTCATGTTGCTTGGGTGTCAAATGTAATAGGAGATGAGATTGAGATTGAAGAATACAATTATGGAATAAGGGAATCTTACAACAAGCGCATCGTGAAGGCAAATACTATGACGGGGTTTATTCATTTTAAAGATTTAGCTGGTGGCAGTGTTGGGAATAGTCAATCCTCAGCTTCAACAGGAGGAACACATTATTTTAAGACTAAGGCTGCTATCAAAAATCAGCCTCTAGCTAGCGCAACTGCGATTGATTACTATTATCCTGGGGAGAATGTTCATTATGATCAAATTCTCGAAAAAGATGGATACAAGTGGTTGAGTTATACGGCTTATAACGGAAGTCGTCGCTATATCCAGCTAGAGGGAGTAACCTCTTCACAGAATCAATCAGGGAATAGTTCTAACTATGGATCCAATAATGGATTGACTATTGGTTGGAAGAAAATAAATGGTAGTTGGTATCATTTCAAATCAAATGGGTCTAAATCAACGGGTTGGCTGAAAGACGGATCTAGTTGGTATTATTTGAAATCATCTGGTGAAATGCAGACAGGCTGGTTAAAGGAAAATGGTCTGTGGTATTATTTAGATAGTTCAGGGGCAATGAAAACAGGTTGGTATCAAGTCTCTGGTAAGTGGTATTACTCTTACTCTTCGGGCGCATTAGCTGTCAATACAACGGTCGATGGCTATAGAGTAAATGCTAATGGTGAATGGATTCAGTAGAAGATAGATTCACTAGTAATAATGTTAATATTAAAAAAGAAAGCTTAAGAAAAGCTTTCTTTTTAGTTTTTTATGTGACTATTAGTCCGTCTCGCTCCGCTAGGTGCGAGACAAAAAAACCACCCGCTATGCGGGTGCGCGTCGAAG
>CABTAV010000125.1:0-5539 GCA_902482895.1 uncultured Streptococcus sp.
TGGGGACCTTGCCTTCGGTCAAGGTATGAGTCTTGCCCAAGCTCTTCAAGACCGTAAACGCAGTGCTGCCCCAAAATCTATCCAGTCAAGCGGTCTCCCATTTGGTCAATTTACAGCTGGTGCAAAATCAGCTTCTAGTGAGGCAAATTGGTCCATTGGTGACATTGCCCTCCACAAGAAGTGGGGAGAGGGAAACGTTCTGGAAGTTTCAGGTAACGGAGCTACGCAGGAATTAAAAATCAATTTCCCAGAAGTAGGTTTGAAAAAACTTTTAGCTAGTGTAGCCCCAATTGAGAAAAAAATCTAATTTTCCATCCTTCTCACGAATAATAAAGTGAGGAGGATTTTTATGTACAGTATTTCATTTCAAGAAGATTCACTATTACCAAGAGAAAGACTGGCCAAGGAAGGAGTCGAAGCGCTCAGTAATCAAGAGTTGCTAGCTATTTTACTCAGGACAGGAACACGTCAAGCTAGCGTTTTTGAAATTGCCCAGAAAGTTTTGAACAACCTTTCAAGCCTAACGGATTTGAAAAAAATGACCCTGCAGGAATTGCAGAGTCTGTCTGGTATCGGGCGTGTTAAGGCTATAGAATTACAAGCTATGATTGAACTGGGGCATCGTATTCACAAACATGAAACTATTGAGATGGAAAGTATTCTCAGCAGTCAAAAGCTGGCCAAGAAGATGCAACAGGAGTTGGGACATAAAAAACAAGAGCACCTGGTGGCGCTCTATCTCAATACTCAAAATCAAATCATCCATCAACAGACCATTTTTATCGGTTCTGCCACTCGCAGTATTGCTGAACCGCGAGAGATTCTTCACTATGCCATCAAGCATATGGCGACCTCTCTCATCTTGGTTCACAATCATCCTTCGGGAGCGGTAGCCCCTAGCCGAAATGATGATCATGTCACTAAACTTGTTAAAGAAGCCTGCGACCTGATGGGAATTGTCCTTTTGGACCATTTGATTGTCTCTCACTCCAGTTATTTTAGCTATCGTGAAAAGACAGATTTAATCTAAAGTTCATTAACGACATAGTCAAAGAGGTTTTTATCTTTGGGGCGATTTTCAAATAGAAATTCTGGGTGCCATTGGACACCGAGAAAGGCGACATCATCCGTACTCATGACAGCCTCAATAATACCATCCTTAGGATCATAAGCCGCAATCTTTAAATTTGGTGCTAAATCCTTGATGCTCTGATGGTGGAAGGAGTTGATATGGGAAATTTCTCCATAGATTTCTCGAAGAACAGTATCAGGTTCTGTTACCAAGCGTTGAGTTGTGTATTCGGCAGAACAATCCTGCCAATGGTCTTCGATATCTTGGTACAAAGTTCCACCCATGGCAACGTTAAAGAGTTGTGTTCCACGGCAGACAGAAAAAATTGGCTTTTTCTGTTTAATAGCTTCCTTGATGAGAGCCAGTTCGAAGATATCTCTTTGAAGGTGGTAGTCATCGCTATCAATGGTTTTTGGTTCACCATAAAATTTTGGATCAACATTTTGCCCACCTGTCAAGATGAGCTTGTCAATCATACTGATATAGTGGCAGGCCATTTCTTGATTACCAATCGGTAGGATGATGGGAATTCCTCCAGCGTCTTTAACGCCTTCAACAAATCCTTTTGCTACGTAGCTCATCATGATGTCATCATCTGGATGAGTTTTTTCGTTTCCTGTAATCCCAATAACTGGTTTTTTCATAAAATGATTTTCGCTTTCTAATCCTCTTTTCGCATGAAGTAGAGGAGGGTTTGGAGTTCACTTGTCAAATCAACATACTGAACGACCACGTCTTTTGGTAAATGCAGATGGACTGGTGAAAAACTGAGGATTCCTTTCACGCCAGCATCCACCAAGAGATTGGCAACCTCTTGTGACTTGACGCTGGGAACAGTTAGAATCGCAGTTTTGACATCAGCATTCTTAATTTTATCCTTGATTTGAGAAATCCCGTAAATGGGAATTCCATCAGGAGTTTGGGTACCGACTTCAGGATGGTCATCTAGGTCAAAGGCCATGATAATTTTCATCTTGTTGCGCTCATGGAAGCGGTAGTGGAGAAGGGCATGGCCCATATTTCCAATACCAACCAGCATGACATTGGTGATGGAGTTATCATTGAGTAAATCGGCAAAAAACGTCATCAGTTTTTTGACATCATAGCCAAAACCACGGCGACCTAGTTCACCAAAGTAGGAAAAATCACGACGTACGGTCGCGGAATCAATACCGATAGCCTCTGCAATTTGCTTAGAGTTGGCACGTTCAATCTTTTCTGCATGAAATCTCTTAAAAATTCGATAGTAGAGAGAGAGTCTTTTCGCTGTTGCTTTTGGAATAGCAGACTGTTTATCTTTCACAAAATCACAACCTTTCTATTCTTCTATTTTATAGAAACATTGTGAAAAAATCAACAAAAATAAGAAAAAACTAAGAAAAATCTTAGTTTTAATGGAAAAAATCTGCATGTAATAGAAAACGGTAGAGGTCTCCTACCAGACCTTGGTAAACTTCCTGGCCCTTAAAGGTCAAAGAAGTCACATAAAGTGTATCTGGCAGGGTCACACATCCTGACAAAGCCAGCATGAGAGCTTCATGATCTTCATACTTGAGTGTACGCTCTACTTGGTAGCTATCCTTATAGGTCAGTTCAAACATCTTTGCTTTATCTTTCCGATTTTGTAAAGACACCACGTTCTACCAAGCTATCCATGAGGAAATAGAATTTTTCCTGATGAATGTGGTGGTCTTCTGATTTGAAAATATCAACTAGACGAAGGCCAAACTTGTCAGTGATATTGATTTTAGCTCCTGTAAGTTCCTTGTTAATGATGATTTTGAGTTGGAAGCCTTCACCACTGTTTGGTACCTTTTCAAGTAGGCGAGTCAGTTCATAGTTACCAACCTTAGTCTCAAAAAAGGTGTTGTCCTTGAGGGTGAATTTTTTAACAGAAGGGCTAAGAGTGTAGTCGTAACGACAATTTTTTAACTGAATGGTTTTTTCAAATGCCATATGGCTAACCTCCGATAATTTCTTTTAAGTTTTTTGCGAGGGTTTGTAGGTCTTCAACAGTATTTTGTGGCGACAAACTGATACGAACGGATTCCTTCAAGCGTTCTGAATTTGCCTCGTACATGGCCTCAAGAACATGGCTGGATTGGACAATGCCTGCAGTGCAGGCTGAGCCAGTAGAGATTGAAATTCCAGCCAAATCTAGACGAAGGAGTAAGAGGTCATTTTTCTGGCCAGGAAATCCAATATTGAGAACATAAGGGAGATGGTGTTTGCCTCTATTCAGGTAATACTGAACTCCCTCTAGCTCTGCCAGAAAGGCAGTTTCTAGATTTTGTACATGTTGAAAATTGTCTTCTTGCTTTTCTAGGTCTTCTTTTAGGGCTGCAACCATGCCTATTATGGCAGCTAAATTTTCAGTTCCTGCACGTTTTTTCTGTTCTTGGTCTCCGCCATGAAGATAGGAATCAAAGTCCATGCTAGAAGCGTAGAGAAAACCGATTCCCTTAGGACCATGGAATTTATGGGCAGAAGCGGTGAGAAAATCAATGCCCAATTCTTCTGGGTGAATGGGTATTTTACCAATAGCCTGAACTGCGTCGACATGATAGGCAGCAGGGTGTTGTTTGAGTATTTGGCCAATTTCAGCAATGGGCAGTAGGTTTCCAGTCTCATTATTGGCAAACATGGTAGAAACCAAAATCGTATCGTCACGTAAAGCCTTTTGAATTTGCTGGGCTGTGATTTCTTGATTTTCTGGTTGGATAATGGTTACTTCAAACCCAAAGTTCTGAACCAAGTAATCAATGGTTTCAAGAACGGCATGGTGCTCAATAGCAGTTGTGATGATATGTTTTCCTTGTTCTTGGTGACGAAGGCAGTAGCCGATGATGGCAGTATTGTTTCCTTCAGTCCCACCAGAAGTGAAAAAGATATGTTGAGGTTTTGTTCCCAGTAACTGGGCTAGTTCCTGACGGGCTTCGCGTAAGAGCTTGCCAGCTTGACGACCATGCCCATGAATACTAGAAGGATTTCCATAGGTTTCTTGCATAACCTCGGTCATAGCTGAAATAGCAACTGCTGACATGGGAGTCGTTGCAGCATTGTCCAAATAAATCAAAGAATCACCTTATTTCTTTTTGTTGTAGGCAAAGAGTGGGCTGACTGGTTTTCTTTCGTGAATACGGACGATGGCATCACCAATTAACTCACTAGCAGTGATGTAGCATACGTTTTTAGGAGTTTTTTCTTTTGTTGCTACTGAATCAGTCACAAGAATTTCTTTAATATTAGTATTATCAAGAAGTTCAGCAGCACCTTCAACGAAGAGACCGTGGCTAGAAACAGCATAAATTTCTGTAGCCCCTTCATGTTCAACGATTTTAGCTGCTTCAGAGAAGGTACGTCCTGTATTAAGAATGTCGTCAATTAAAATAGCTTTTTTACCTTCGACATCACCGATAATATATCCTTCGTTGCGAGTTGCATCATCTTGAGGGTAGTCGATAATGGCGATAGGAGCATCAAGATATTCAGCCAAGCTACGAGCGCGTTTCACACCTGAATTTTTAGGGCTGACGACAACAACATCTGAACCGAGTAGGCCCTTATCGCAATAATGTTTTGCAAATAGGGGAACTGTGAAAAGGTTATCGACAGGGATGTCAAAGAAGCCTTGAACCTGAACGGCATGCAAATCAAGCGTAAGGATACGATCGACACCAGCCTTAACTAGCATATTGGCAACTAGTTTCGCTGTAAGTGGCTCACGTGGTGAAGCAATGCGGTCTTGACGTGCATAGCCAAAATATGGAAGGACAACGTTGATGCTGTGGGCACTTGCGCGCACACAAGCGTCGACCATGATAAGCAATTCCATTAGGTGGTTGTTAACAGGGAAACTTGTTGATTGGATGATGTACACATCATAACCACGGACACTTTCTTCGATATTTACTTGGATTTCTCCGTCTGAAAATTGACGTGATGATAGTTTTCCAAGTGGGACACCAACAGCTTGAGCAATTTTCTGTGCAATCTCTTGGTTAGAGTTGAGTGCGAAAAGTTTCATGTTTTTTCTATCTGACATTATAGACCGTCCTCTGTAAACTTTTTAAATCCTAGTCATATCTGCCTAGCCTATATGAACTGGAATTTTTTGTATTTTATCTTTTCTATTTTACCAAAAAATAGAGATTATTTCAGCTATTTTTCATGCTTTTGACAAATCGGACCAATTTTGAGGGAGCTTTTTGATAATCAATCTGATTTTCCTCTAAAAATTGCTGGAAATCTTGTTTCCCTTGCTCATGATTTTCAACTTCAAGCTCTAATTCGTAATCTGTCATATCAAAGTACTGACTTTCATCCAGCGCCATGAGACCAATAGCTGTTTGCATTTCATAGCGAAGCGTCGTTAGAAAACCAAGAACCTGCCATTCACTAGTTTTAATACCATGTTTCGCCAATTCTTCCAGTACTAGCCCTTGAGGAAGTTCTTTCTTGATCAGG
>CABTAV010000126.1:0-5515 GCA_902482895.1 uncultured Streptococcus sp.
GGAAAGATGAAAGTCGTAGCCCTGCATGAGACGAATTTTCAGCTAAATGCGGGAGAGTTCGTGGCGATCGTTGGGCCATCAGGTTCTGGAAAGACGACCTTTCTAACAACTTTAGGTCAACTTCAGGAAGCATCTAGTGGAAAGATTTTCATCAAGGGGAAGGAAACGGGCAGTCTGACGGAGAAGGAGAAAACAGACCTCCGTTTTAGAGAGTTTGGTTTCATTCTCCAGGCGTCAAACTTAATTCCTTTTCTAACGGTCAAGGAACAGCTGGATTTGATTGACAGACTGGATAAGGGAAAAAATAGTAAAAGTGATCGAAAAGAACTCTTTGAGTTGTTAGATTTGGAAAAAGTACAAGATCAGTATCCCAAGGCATTGTCAGGTGGAGAACGTCAACGAGCTGCGATTGCTAGAGCGCTTTATAACAATCCAAGCATCGTTCTTGCAGATGAGCCGACAGCCAGTTTGGATACCAAGCGTGCCTACCAAGTTACGGAGATGTTGTCGGCCATTGCCCACGAACAAGGTAGAGGAGTTGTCATGATTACACATGATACACGCCTCCTTGATAAGGTTGACCGAATTTATGTCATGAATGATGGTCACCTAGTTGAAGAAACACATGCATAAAAAGAGAGTGAACGGTGTTGGATACTGTCCACTTTTTAATTTCAAAATTTAAAAATAAGACGTACTTTTTGTAAAACTCCCAGTATTCATAGCTGATTTTCCAGAAATGTGGTATAATTTTTCTTATGGAAAAGATTATCATTACAGCAACTGCTGAAAGTATTGAACAAGTTGAACAACTACTCGAAGCTGGCGTAGACCGGATCTATGTCGGTGAGAAAGATTTTGGTCTTCGTCTGCCAACGACCTTTAGTTATGATCAATTGCGTGAAATCGCTAAGTTGGTTCATGATGCTGGTAAGGAATTGATCGTTGCGGTCAATGCCCTCATGCACCAAGATATGATGGACCGTATCAAGCCTTTCTTAGACTTTTTGGAAGAAATCAAGACAGACTACATTACGATTGGGGATGCAGGTGTCTTTTACGTGGTCAACCGCGATGGTTATTCCTTTAAGACCATCTACGATGCTTCGACTATGGTAACTAGCAGTCGTCAGATAAACTTCTGGGGACAAAAAGCTGGCGCATCTGAGGCTGTTTTGGCGCGTGAAATTCCATCTGCTGAGCTCTTCAAGATGCCTGAGATTTTGGAAATTCCTGCTGAAGTGTTGGTTTACGGTGCTAGTGTTATTCACCATTCTAAACGTCCACTCTTGCAAAACTACTATAACTTTACGCATATCGATGATGAAAAGACTCGCAAGCGTGACCTTTTCTTGGCAGAGCCAAGTGACCCTGAGAGCCATTATTCCATTTTTGAAGATAATCATGGGACCCACATTTTTGCCAACAATGACCTTGATTTGATGACCAAATTGACAGAATTGGTGGAGCATGGTTTCACTCACTGGAAACTAGAAGGGCTCTACACTCCAGGTCAGAACTTTGTTGAGATTGCAAAACTCTTTATCCAAGCGCGTAGCTCGATCCAAGAGGGTAACTTTAGCCATGACCAAGCCTTCTTGCTGGATGAAGAAGTGCGCAAGTTACACCCTAAAAACCGTTTCCTTGATACAGGATTTTATGATTACGATCCTGACATGGTTAAATAGGACATCAAAACCCGAAATAAAAATGTTCGGGTTTTTCTAGTGTATCCATGAAATAAAAAAGGATACATGTTATAATAAAAGTAGCTCTTTAATGGAGGTGTTTGAGTGGAAAATCTGAAGAAAATGGCAGGTATCAAGGCTGCTGAGTTTGTCAAGGATGGCATGGTAGTCGGACTTGGAACGGGTTCTACTGCCTATTATTTTGTCGAAGAAATCGGTCGTCGTATCAAGGAAGAAGGGTTGCAGATTACAGCTGTAACGACTTCTAGTGTGACTAGTAAACAGGCTGAAGGGCTTAATATCCCACTCAAGTCTATTGACCAAGTAGACTTTGTCGATGTGACAGTCGACGGGGCGGATGAAGTGGATAGTCAGTTTAATGGAATCAAAGGCGGTGGTGGTGCCCTCCTGATGGAGAAGGTTGTTGCAACGCCCTCAAAAGAATATATTTGGGTAGTGGATGAAAGCAAGCTGGTCGAGAAACTAGGTGCTTTTAAATTGCCTGTAGAAGTGGTTCAGTATGGCGCGGAACAGGTCTTTCGTCGTTTTGAACGAGCTGGCTACAAACCAAGTTTCCGTGAAAAAGACGGCCAACGTTTTGTGACCGATATGCAGAATTTTATCATTGACCTTGCCTTGGATGTCATTGAAGATCCAATTGCTTTCGGACAAGAATTGGACCATGTCGTTGGTGTTGTAGAGCACGGCTTGTTTAACCAAATGGTGGATAAGGTCATCGTTGCTGGACGAGACGGGGTTCAGATTTTAACTTCAACAAAAGCAAGATAACTAAAATAATAAGGAGATACACTATGTCAAAATTTAATCGTATTCACTTGGTGGTATTAGATTCTGTAGGAATCGGTGCTGCACCAGATGCTAATAACTTTGTCAATGCAGGGGTTCCAGATGGAGCTTCTGACACATTAGGACACATTTCAAAAGCAGTTGGTTTGAATGTCCCAAACATGGCTAAAATTGGTCTTGGAAATATTCCTCGAGAAACTCCTCTTAAGACTGTTCCAGCTGAAAGCAATCCAACAGGATATGCAACAAAATTGGAAGAAGTATCTCTTGGTAAGGATACCATGACTGGACACTGGGAAATCATGGGCCTTAACATTACAGAACCTTTCGATACTTTCTGGAATGGATTCCCAGAAGAAATCTTGACAAAAATTGAAGAATTCTCAGGACGCAAGGTCATTCGTGAAGCTAACAAACCTTACTCAGGTACAGCCGTTATCGATGACTTTGGACCACGCCAGATGGAAACTGGGGAGTTGATTATCTATACTTCAGCTGACCCTGTTTTGCAAATTGCTGCCCACGAAGACATCATTCCTCTGGATGAATTGTATCGTATCTGTGAATACGCTCGTTCGATTACCCTTGAGCGCCCAGCCCTTCTAGGTCGCATCATTGCCCGTCCTTATGTAGGTGAACCAGGTAACTTCACTCGTACAGCAAATCGTCGTGACTTGGCCGTATCTCCATTTGCACCAACTGTTTTGGATAAACTCAATGAAGCAGGTATCGATACTTATGCTGTTGGTAAAATCAACGATATCTTTAACGGTGCTGGTATCAACCATGACATGGGCCACAACAAGTCAAACAGCCATGGAATTGATACACTATTGAAGACCATGGGCCTTGCTGAATTTGAAAAAGGATTCTCATTCACAAACATGGTTGACTTTGATGCCCTTTACGGCCACCGTCGTAATGCTCACGGCTACCGTGATTGCTTGCATGAGTTTGATGAACGCTTACCTGAAATTATCGCAGCCATGAGAGAGAACGACCTTCTCTTGATTACTGCGGACCATGGAAATGACCCAACGTATGCAGGAACAGACCACACTCGTGAATATATTCCATTGTTGGCCTACAGCCCTGCCTTTAAAGGAAATGGTGTCATTCCAGTAGGACATTTTGCAGATATCTCAGCGACTATTGCCGATAACTTTGGTGTTGAAACTGCCATGATTGGGGAAAGTTTCTTAGATAAATTGGTATAAGATGACACGATATGCTTTACTTGTTCGGGGAATTAATGTCGGTGGGAAAAACAAGGTTGTCATGGCGCAACTTCGTCAAGAACTGACAGAGTTGGGACTGGAAAAGGTTGAGACCTACATCAACAGTGGCAATATTTTCTTTACTTCGACAGACCTCAAAGCCCGATTGGTTGAAAGATTAGAGACTTTCTTTGAAGTCCATTATCCATTTATTCAGAGCTTTTCCCTACTGAGTCAAGAAGACTATGAAGCAGAAGTGGAGAATCTACCAGATTGGTGGAATGAAGACTTGGCACGAAAAGATGTCCTCTTTTACACGGAGGGTTTGGATGTGGAGCAAGTCGTCGAGAAAGTAGGCAGTTTGAAACTGGAAGATGAAGTTCTTCATTTTGGTAAACTTGGGATTTTCTGGGGGAAATTCTCTGAGGAATCCTTCTATGCAACTGCCTATCATAAGTACTTGCTCAAGATGCCTTTTTATCGCAACATCACCATTCGCAATGCCAAAACCTTTGACAAAATCGGTCAAATGCTAAAGAATAATAAAGGAGACACACAATGACATTTTTAGACAAAATCAATGAAACAGCTGCTTTCCTGAAGGATAAGGGAATCCAAACGCCTGAGTTCGGTCTAATCCTTGGATCAGGACTGGGAGAACTGGCAGAAGAAATAGAAAATCCAGTTGTAGTAGATTATGCTGAGATTCCAAACTGGGGCCGTTCAACAGTAGTCGGTCACGCTGGTAAATTGGTATATGGAGAACTTGCAGGTCGCAAGGTCTTGGCTCTTCAAGGTCGTTTCCATTTCTACGAGGGAAATCCTCTTGAAGTCGTGACTTTCCCAGTTCGTGTGATGAAAGTTCTTGGATGTGAAGGTGTCATTGTAACCAATGCAGCTGGTGGTATTGGATATGGTCCTGGTACTTTGATGGCTATCTCAGATCATATCAATATGACGGGGCAAAACCCATTAATGGGTGAAAACTTGGATGACTTTGGTCCACGTTTCCCAGATATGTCTAAAGCCTATACTCCAGAATATCGTGCTACTGCCCATGAAGTGGCCAAGAAACTTGGTATCAAGCTTGATGAAGGTGTCTATATTGGTGTAACAGGTCCGACTTATGAAACCCCAGCAGAGATTCGTGCCTATAAGACACTGGGAGCTGATGCAGTCGGTATGTCTACAGTTCCTGAAGTTATTGTTGCAGCCCACTCTGGCTTGAAAGTTCTCGGTATTTCATGTATTACTAACCATGCTGCAGGCTTCCAAGAAGAACTCAACCACGAAGAAGTTGTAGAAGTAACTGAACGTGTCAAAGGTGACTTCAAAGGTTTGCTGAAAGCGATTCTTGCTGAATTGTAATTAATACTTATCATAGAAAGGTAGAGTAAGGGGTTCTGGTTTGAACACGAGTGGAAAACTTTTCTAAACACTTAGAAAGGTAAACTATAGAAATGAAAGTGCATTTTATACTACATGAGAGTTTTGAAATTCCAGGTGCTTATCTAACTTGGGCTCAATCAAGAGGTCATGACATTGGAATAACAAAGGTTTATAAGGAAGAAGCTTTACCCCAAACAGTTTCTGATATTGATTTTCTTATCATTATGGGAGGCCCTCAATCTCCTGATGAAGATAAAGAACATTTCCCTTATTATCATCCAAAAGAAGAAATTAGACTCATTCGACAAGCAATAGAAGAAGATAAGTATATTGTAGGTGTATGCTTAGGGGCGCAACTACTTTCTGTTGCTTATGGGGGGCAATATGAGCACAGTCCTGAAAGAGAAATAGGTG
>CABTAV010000127.1:0-5497 GCA_902482895.1 uncultured Streptococcus sp.
TCAAGGAAAAAAGAAGCAAACAATATCGTGCCAGGAGTAGCCATTGCTACAGCTTTGATGCCGCCTATCTGTACTGCAGGCTATGGTTTAGCTAATGGAAATGTACGATTTTTATTTGGGGCTCTTTATCTTTTCTTGATCAATTGTGTCTTTATCATGCTAATCAATATTGTTGGAACAAGAATTTTGATGAGAAAATCTCCCTTAAGTTCATTTAAAGAGCTAAACATTAAAATGAGAATTGGGTTGATATCCTTGATTGTATTATTGATTCTTCCGGCTAGTTATTCAGCAGTCACTCTGACGATAGATCAAGCGCGAAAAGAAGGAATCAAACAGTTTGTAGGAAAAGAGTTCGCCAATCATACGGTCATTAATCAAGTCTACAAGTCAAGAAACAATGAATTGGTCTTGACGGTTGTTGGAGATCCGATTTCAGAAGAAGAATTAGAAACGCTCCACCAAAAACAAGCCTCTTACGGTATTCAGTCTGTTCAATTGAAAGTCAATCAAGTTCATAATTCGACAAAACTAGACAGTGATTCGACCAAGGAATTTTATGAAACCATTAACAAGTATATCGATCAAAAACTCTCTGAAAAAGATTCACAAAAAGATCTCGTAAAAGAAAATGAAGCAGACAAGGAATGAGGATATTGACCTTATCTAACTCATGAAAGCAAATCTTGTGTGGTGGTTTGGTCAATCACTACTAGCTCGGATTAAATAATACTCTTCGAAAATCAAATTCAAACCACGTCAGCGTCGCCTTACCGTACTCAAGTACAGCTTACGGCTAGCTTCCTAGTTTGCTTTTTGATTTTCATTGAGTAAAAATATAAAAAGCAACAGCTGAAATAGTTGTTGCTTTTTAGGTAGCTAGGATTTTATCCCAGGTTTTATATCTTATTTCTCAACGCGTGATTTGTTGGCGATATCAGCTAGGATAGCTTGAACAAAATCATCAACTGAGACAGTTTGTGTTTCTTTTTGGCCATAACGGCGAACGTTGACTGTTCCGTCTTCCATTTCCTTGTCTCCAACAATCAATTGGTATGGAATTTTGCTGGTTTGTGAAGCACGGATCTTGAATTGCATTTTTTCATTGCGCTCATCTACGTCTGCACGGACACCACGGTCACGGAGTTTCTTAGCCACTTCCCAAGCGTAGTCTACGTGTTTCTCGTTAGAAACTGGGATGAGGGTTACTTGGTGTGGTGCAAGCCATGTTGGGAAGGCACCCTTGTAGTTTTCAATCAAAATAGCTGTGAAGCGTTCCATAGTTGAGATAACCCCACGGTGGATCATAACTGGACGGTGTTCTTCACCGTCAGCTCCGATATATTTAAGGTCGAAGCGTTCTGGAAGCAAGAAGTCAAGCTGGATTGTTGAAAGTGTTTCTTCTTTACCAAGGGCAGTTTTAACCTGGATATCCAATTTTGGTCCGTAAAAGGCTGCTTCACCTTCAGCTTCAAAGTAGTCAACACCCATTTCATCAAGTGCTGCACGAAGCATAGTTTGGGCATTTTCCCACATCTCATCGTTATCAAAGTACTTATGAGTATCTTGAGGGTCACGAAGAGAGAGGCGGAAGCGGTATTCAGTCAAGTTGAAATCTTCATAAACATCGATAATCAACTGAAGGGCGCGTTGGAATTCTTCTTGGATTTGTTCTGGAGTAACGAAGAGGTGACCGTCGTTAAGAGACATTTCACGCACACGTTGAAGACCAGTGAGGGAACCAGATTTTTCGTAACGGTGCATCATACCGATTTCAGCGATACGGATTGGCAACTCACGGTAAGAGTGAACATGGTGTTTGAAGACTTGGATGTGGTGCGGACAGTTCATCGGACGAAGGACAAATTCTTCCCCGTCACCCATGTCCATAGTTGGGAACATGTCTTCTTGGTAATGATCCCAGTGACCAGAAGTCTTGTAAAGTTCAACAGAAGCAAGTGGTGGAGTGTAGACGTGTTGGTAGCCTGAAGCCAATTCCTTGTCTACGATGTAGCGTTCCAACTCACGACGGATAGTTGCCCCATTTGGCAACCAGAATGGAAGTCCTTGACCAACCTCTTGAGAAATCATGAAGAGGTCAAGCTCTTTACCAAGTTTACGGTGGTCACGTTCCTTAGCTTCTTCACGCATTTGAAGGTAGTTTTTCAAGTCTTTCTTGTCAAACCAAGCTGTACCATAGATACGTTGCATCATAGCGTTGTCGCTATTTCCACGCCAGTAAGCACCTGCTACATGGAGAAGGTGGAAGATTTGGATGCGGCCTGTTGATGGGACGTGAGGGCCACGGCAGAGGTCTACATATTCACCCTGACGATAGATAGTCAAACCACCTTCGTCTTCAGAGTGTTCTTCAATCAATTCCAACTTGTAAGGGTCGTTCTTGAAGATTTCACGTGCCTCGTCTTTAGTCACTTCTTCACGGATTGATGGGAAGTTTTCTTTAACGATTTTTTGCATTTCTTCTTCGATACGAGGAAGGTCTTCGTTAGAGATTTGACCAGCTGTGTTGTCAGTATCGTAGTAGAAGCCGTCTTCGATGGCTGGACCAACTCCCAAGTGAATGTCTGGGAAAAGACGACGAGCTGCTTGGGCGAACAAGTGAGCAGCTGAGTGACGCAAGATTGGAAGGGCATCTTCGTGATCAGGTGTCACGATTTCGATGCTTCCATCTTCAGTGATAGCACGAGTAGTGTCGATGAGTTTGCCGTTGAATTTACCAGCCAAGGCTTTTTTAGCTAGAGAATTGCTGATTGATTGGGCAATTTCAAAAGTTGTAACGCCAGATTCGAATTCACGAACAGCGCCATCTGGGAAAGTAATGTTAATCATGATGTTCTCCTTACTTATATTATTGACGAATGTGTGAACCCTATTTTAAAAACAGGGACAGAGGATTGTGAAAGCTAGAAAAACAAAAAGCGACATCCTCGAAAGGACGTCGCAACGTGGTTCCACCTTCATTTATGTTCCTCAAAAAAGAGGGACACCTCTGATTGGCTCTAACGTGGCCACCGTTTTATGTTTTCATAAAAAATCACGAGTAGTATCAGTTTAGGCTTTCTATGCGTTTCCAGCAACCACGCACTCTCTAGTAGAAAGGGACTAAGTGACTTGTCTCTATGGATTATTATAGCATGATTGTGAAAATTTTCAAGATATTTGTAGTTTTTTTGAATTTTCTTCATTGAAAAAGTGCTTGCTATGCTTTGTTAGGAGTAATGTGAAATCATCTTTTTGATAGGCATTTTCCTTGATAAAATTAGTGTTATTGATTTAGTAGGAGTGGATTGAAGGTTACTATTATACAGTATTTTTTGTTATAATATTAAAAAGATATATAAGAGGAAATAAGGAGGAAGAATGACAAAAATAGCTCTTCTTTCAGATATTCATGGAAATACTACTGCTTTAGAGGCAGTTTTAGCAGATACTCGGCAGCTAGGAGTGGATGAATACTGGCTTTTGGGAGACATTCTCATGCCAGGGACAGGGCGTAGAAGGATTTTGGACTTGTTGGATCAACTACCGATTACGGCTAGAGTTTTGGGAAACTGGGAAGACAGTCTTTGGCATGGTGTCCGCAAGGAATTGGATAGTACTCGTCCCAGTCAACGCTATCTCTTGCGACAGTGCCAGTATGTTTTAGAGGAAATTTCCCTAGAAGAAATTGAACTGCTCCACAATCAACCACTCCAGATTCATCGTCAGTTTGGGGATTTGACGGTGGGAATTAGCCACCATCTTCCTGATAAGAACTGGGGGAGAGAGTTGATTCATACTGGAGCGCAAGAGGATTTTGACCGCTTGGTGACCAACCCGCCTTGTGATATTGCTGTTTATGGTCATATTCACCAGCAGTTGCTTCGTTATGGGACTGGTGGTCAATTGATTGTCAATCCAGGTTCGATTGGGCAGCCTTTCTTTCTAGATGCCCAGTTACGGAAGGACTTACGGGCCCAGTATATGATTTTAGAGTTTGATGACAAGGGCTTGGTAGATATGGACTTCCGACGGGTAGACTACGATGTGGCAGCTGAATTGCAGTTGGCTAAAGACCTCAAACTTCCCTATTTTGAGGTTTACTATGAAAGTCTGGTCAATGGTATCCACCATACTCATCATCAGGAATTTCTGAGAGAATTGGCCCAGAAAGAGGGTTATGATAGGGAATTAGATGCTTGGTTGAAAAGTGGTAATGATTGACATTACAACCAAAAAGGGTATAATAAAAGAAAAAGAAGAGTAGAGGCAGGGTAGCCTCGTAAAAAGGAGAAGAGGATGCAAATTCCAAGTAGATTTACCATTGCGACTCATATGCTGATAATCATTGCCCTCAAGGGGAAGGAAAGCAAGGTGACCAGTGATTTTCTGGCTGCTAGTGTCGGGGTCAATCCTGTCATTATCAGAAAGACCTTGTCCCAGTTGAAGAAGGCTGAACTGATTTCAGTAGCGCGCGGAACAGGGGGAACAGAGATTGTTAAGGATCTCAAAGACATTAGTCTTTTAGATGTTTATCAAGCGGTCGAATGTCTTGGTAAGACAGGCCAACTCTTCAGTTTCCATGACAATCCAAATCCAAATTGCCCAGTTGGAGCTCATATTCATGATGTTTTAGATCAAAAATTGGAGAGAATCCAGCTGGCTATGGAGGCTGAACTTGGTCAGACCAGTCTAGAACAGGTCGTGGCAGATGCAGAGAGTCAGATGAAGGATTGAGAGGGATAGGTGCCCTCTTTTTTTCTTTGGATAATTATGATAGAATGAACTCATAAAAGGAGGAAGAAATGTATCTCGTTATAGGAATTGTATTAGCCTTTATAGTGTCATTTTGGAAGGATAATAGAAGTTTGTGGAATCCAGTATTATTCTTATTATCCCTCATTTCCAGTTATTTTTATCTAGGCTACCTTTTTTATCAAAATGGGTATGAGAAGATTCATTTCGCTTTTTTTATATTTCCCTTTATTTTACTTCCGATACTGATTTTTCTAAGTGGCATCTTTTTAATCTATAATGGGGTCATTTTGTTGAAGCGAGAGGGACGTTCAAAGGCTAATTATCTCTCAATGCTCCTTGGAATAGTCATTTTGTTATTTTTTGCCTTGATGTCATTTCGATTGGGTGATAGAAATGAATTATTTTACACCAATCACTTTCTAAACATTTTATTTGCATTTATTGCTTATTCTTACTTTATTTTTGGTTTTGCTTTTGTGGGTTTTATGTTGTACTCTATCTTGTATCTCTTTATTCCTAAGAAGAAGCATTATGATTTTATCATCATTCATGGTGCAGGTTTGTTAGACGGAGAAAAGGTAACACCTTTGCTAAAGAGGAGAATTGATAAGGCAGTAGAAGCTTACCACAATTCTAAGAATCCTCATATCAAAATCATTGCTAGTGGTGGTCAAGGAGGAGATGAGAAGATTTCTGAAGCGCAGGCTATTACAAACTATCTGCTTGAAGAGACCGATGT
>CABTAV010000128.1:0-5295 GCA_902482895.1 uncultured Streptococcus sp.
CCATAAATTGTGCATCAGAGAAATCAAGTAGGAAGTCAATTCCTTGCTTGAATGAATCACTTTCAACCTTGCTATAAAGATAGTATCTGAGAGTTTCTCTACACATATAGTCAACAATTTCACGCGGAGTATAGAATGCGCCTGTCTGGTTACGCTCATTTGCCCCATCAGCGTTAATTTGAGATGATAGGAGTGATTCAAAGACTTGTCCCAACATTTCAGGGTCAACGGCAATCATCTCAAAGTCAGCACTAGATTCGTCAGTTGTAAAATTGAATTCATTGAATCTATCAAATAAATTCTTGAAGTAATTATCTGGAAAGGCGATTTTCTCTTTCTCAAAGTCATTTTCTTTAGGTTCAAAGAGACCACCATTCAAATAAGGCGTTAGGTAATCTTGATGGACTCTTTCAGAGACATCTGTATTTAGAGTATTGAAAAATAGAAGTTTTACTTTTTCTTCATAGTAATCTGTTGCAGATAGTCCATCCAAATCAAAATAACCAAATTCTTCGTGAATGATTTCCATCTTCCGTAAAAACCAAATGAAAAGCATACGACCTAATAGCCTTGAAGAAAATTGCTTGGCATCTTCTGGAGATTTTCCCTGTTTGATTAACTCTTTAACAAGGTCATCAAAGAATTTAGCAACAATCGCATAAAACTGCTTATTAACCTCTTTGAGTTGAAGAGCATTCCACAAGGTTTGATGGATAGTTCGTTGCGGTTCAAATTCTTGTCTGACTCCATCTTTTATTCCATCATAGCTTGCTGCACCATTCAAATTATACTCAAAGATTTGCTTTTGAGTATTACTCAAATGACCATGAAGTTCCATTACACGGTGTTTCTGACGATTTGAGAGAACAATCAAAAGAGAGTTGGCATCGTCCGTCAGGAAGAAATCAATTCCAACTTTATTATTGGGTTTGCGTGTTAAATCAGAGTCTTCCCAGTTAGAAGTAAACTCGGTAGATGCAGAGATTTTCTGTTTTGTAGCACTTTCGCTAAACCAGAAAAATTTACTCTCGACAGCACAATCATCAGCTCTAAAATGCTGCAATGCGACACGTGCAGATCTTAGGTTTGGATGCTCACGAAACCAAGTTCTTTGCTTCTGGGTATGAAAAACATCTACTGGAAGGGGTTTTGGTAGTGTTCCTGTGTGTTGACTATCATGATTCAGCTTTTTCTGCCAAACTTCTTTGTCTGGAAGTAGCCCCTTCATAATTTCATCAGCCAAGTCTATAGCAATTGCCAAAGACATCCACTCATCTTTTTCATTTGAGAGTTGTTTCACTAAATTATCAATTCTATTTATACCATCATGGTTTAGCATAAAATAGCACGCCCTCCACTTTCTCTAATTTTTTTTCTTCTGACTCAGCTAATAATAGCTTATTGAGTAGTGCTTCAAAATTCTTGATAACTCTTGGAGTTACTGCACCGTACTCTTTATTTTGTTTATTAACCTCACGAACGATTTGTTCAAAAGTTCGTTTATCGTTGGAGTACCGAATTCCTTTTGTAATAATCCCAACAAGGTCATAGCTCGGATCGAAATAGCCTTTTATAATTTCTAAAGCACGATTTCCCTGCTGTTTAATACTATAAACTGGTTTAACAGATTCAAACTGTACACTGATTTCCGCTTTACCTTCAGCAATATACTCAGAGCGGTTCACTGATATTTCATCGCTGAAGCGTTCATTATCATCAGGTGTAGTTTGAATTATCTGCAAAGCATCTTGTTCTTGAATATATCCAGGGCGAATAGAACTGAATGGTCCTCGACTTGCAGCACTTTTAGCAATACTTACGAATCCAATGTCTTCAATTAAAACACCCGTTGCTGAAACTTTTCCTTTTGCCCTATAAAGTCCAAGAATCTCATCTTGATTTTGAGAACTATCGGTTGATTTAGGGAGATAATTCCATTTTCCTTCTGGTATATTTTGAATGCGTTGGATTTCTCCATCATCTTTATGAGCATTCAGAAACTTCCTAAGCTCTATTGAGTAGTTATCAACCCAGTCCAGAATGTCCCCTGTATTTTCTAAATCTTCCATAGCTTTTGAAGCTTTCTCGCTATCATCATCGTAGATAACGTCAGCTCCAGTCATGTCGTGAAATTCAATCGGATTTTCTTTTTCTCCCAAAATACTTTGGTCATTACCCACAGTATTGTTGATAGTAGCAATCTTATGCTCTAGCCGTCTCACCAATTTCAGATAGAATTCCAAATCAGCATGAGGCTTCACATTTGCTATCAAAATATTGTCATAGGTTGAACCCAAACGGTTAATACGACCATTCCTTTGAATCATCCTAACAGGATTCCAGTGCAAGTCATAGTTGACCAAAAATCCTGCATCCTGCAAGTTTTGCCCTTCTGACAAGACATCCGTTGCAAAAAGAAAGTCCAATTCATCCTGCTTGTTGACATGAGCCTTTTTACTATTCGGAGAGAATCGTTTCGAGACATCTTCCACGGCTGTACTATTTCCAGATACAAATTCAGCTCGCCTAGAAAAATTAGGAATTCTATCCTCCAATACTTCTGGAAGTCGTTCTCTCAAATAATCAATTGTATCCGAGAAAAAGCTAAAGACAAGCAACTTTTTACCGTATTTATTTTCATCCAATCGTTTGACAATAGCATCTACAAAAGCATTTAACTTACCATCATGACCTTTTTCCTCCAATTTAGTAAGCATATCAATGAGGAAAGCACAAATGTTCTTATCACGCTGAATATCTATTTTTAACTGGGAAATATTATAAATACTTTCATCAGCTTCTTTTTTCTCAATTCCACGTTTTTTAACATCTTGTTCCGTCCCCTGAGAAACAGCCTCATCTAATTCGGATAGATATTTTTCGTAATCCTCAAAAGCTTTATCAATGTCTTCTCCGTATTCATTATCCAAAGTTGCTGCATCTGTCAAACTTACGATATAGCCCTTATTAAGCCATTTTTCAAACAATGAAATTCGCTCTTGATAATTCTTCACAGATTTCTTCAGAGTTGCTGTGGACGATTCTAGTCGTTTAAGCCAAGTGATGTGTAACATATTGTGAATCGCCAATTGAGTTCTGAGCTTTCCAGCTTCATTTCCTTTTTTATTTAGTGCACGAATTTCTGAAATCGTCTTATTATAAATCTCATATGAATATGTATCTGGTTTATATGGTGCAAACCCTAAGAAGTTAATAGCTTTGAATATCGCAGGAATTACACTCAGCTTTTCTTCCACAGCTAAAAAGATAGACTCATTTTCAAACTTGTTTGAAAAACCGTATTTCTCTGAAAGAGCAATTCCAGATTTTTTCTCCTCAGCAATCTTTCTATACAGATCAAGTGGGTGGGAAGTTCTCTGAGTCAACTCACTAGCTAAGTCAAGGTTTAGAAGTGTAGGAGACATATTCTCGAACATTGTATTCTTAGCTTTTAATAGACTCTGATAAACGAAATCGTCATCCTCTTGGAGATAACTATATGGAAATTGTTCAATCGTTGAGGTTGGGAAGAGATTTGTTTGACCTTCCGACAAATTCATTTGTTCATTTTTTATAACACCTTGACGAGTAGAACGCACCAGATAATGTCTTATACCAGATACAAGAGTATTTCTATGAAAATCCCAGTCAAATTGCTCACCACGTTTTTCAGCACGAGTGGCTTCTGACTGAATTCGTTTCAGTGCTTCAAAGAAGTCGATGTATTCGAGATTACTTCCTTTTTTGCTGATATAAGGCACGTTCAAAGAAACCAGATCGCCTTTTGAACCCAGCTGAATCTGGTTTGCAAAATCCATCAAAGAGTTATTGATTGGAGTTGCTGTAAGCAAAAGAATCTTTGCTTGCGGATTTTCTTGGAATAATTCTAAAATTTGTTGATAACGGCTGCTTCCTTGATTTCTCAAATTGTGGGCTTCATCAATGACAAATAAATCTATCGAGCTTCGAGTATTCTTGTGATTCTGGAAATAATCAATTTGTTCTTGAATTCTGCCAGAATCTTGCTGAGAGATAATCCTGAAATCTTTCCCTTCTCTAAGGTTCCATCTTTCACCTTCCAATTCATCAATCCACTGGCGTTTTAATGACGCAGGTGGAATGATACAAATATTATCCTGTCCATCCTCAATGTAATGCTTTATGATGGCTGCTGCTGTAATTGTTTTACCAAGTCCTACAGAATCTGAAAGCATAGCAACTCCCAACCGATCCAGCTTCCGTCTCAGGTCCAAAGCATTTTGATTTTGGAAAGGGTGCAAAATCTCTTCTATATCTTTATCGAAAGGATCAACTGACTGAAGTTCTTCAGGGAACACTTCCATAAGCGTCTTTATATAAACATCATAAGCACCATACGTAAAATCTCCAACAGGACTATCAATTATAATTTTACTAAACTCTCCTGTCCACTCCTCAGCATCTTGCCAGAGTTCATCAAACCAGACAATATGTCCGTTTTGCTGCTTATCACTGGTAGGCTTAAATTCTACAATATGGTAATCTTCCGTTAAGAAGTTTAACTCAGCATTAGAAGTTAAACCTGCTCTTGTAAAATTAGAAGAACCAATAATACCAACAGAATCAGCATCTCCCAATTCTCCAAAGATATATGCCTTAGCATGAAGTCTTGGTGTTCTGTATATTTTAACTTCAAGAGTATTACTTTTCATCAACTTAACCAGCTTCTTAGCTGTATCTCGAAGTTGTTCCAGCTCTTCTGAGTTTCCATATTCCTGCAAATCATGCTTAATATCTGCATCTGGGAAAAGATTTTCAGGAGCAGCCATATTAATATTATATTGCGTTTGAAGACGATGAGCAATTGGCTCTTTTCCAATCAATAGTTGGATTTTGTTATATTGCTCAAAATCGTTAATCAACTCTAAAGTACCAGCTAAATCCCAATAGCCGGTAGCAATTCTTAAAACCTTGTATTTTGGAGCTATTTCGTTCAGTACATTAGATAATTTTTTTCGAGAATTATCAATAAATTGAGGGTAAGCCATATTTTTCATCCATTCTTATATACGTAAAATGAAGCTAGTTGAAACTCAGTCTATTTTATCATTTTAGTAAGATATGTACCAACTTTCAAAAGTAAATCTATTTTTGGAGTAAAGGAAAATCACAGCAAAGTTTGCTGTGATTTTGGCACCTTTTTTGGTTCTGTTGCGAAGTTTGAAAATCAAACGCGCCTCTCTGAACTCCAAATATCTTAGGCTGGTATTCCCATTAATACCTTGATTTCAGTAGACACCGAAAAGCCGAAGAGCG
>CABTAV010000129.1:0-5246 GCA_902482895.1 uncultured Streptococcus sp.
GGTATGACTAATGGGCAACCCATCGTTGTTCGTGGAGTTATGAAGCCCATTCCTACTCTCTACAAACCACTCATGAGTGTGGATATCGAAACCCACGAACCTTACAAGGCAACCGTTGAAAGAAGTGATCCGACTGCTCTTCCAGCTGCAGGAGTGGTTATGGAAGCCGTTGTGGCAACGGTTTTGGCGCAAGAAATCCTTGAAAAATTCTCATCAGATAATCTCGAGGAACTAAAAGAAGCAGTAGCCCAACACCGAGACTATACAAAGAACTATTAAGGAGTTCCTATGGCAAAAACAGTCTATATCGCGGGCCTTGGATTGATTGGTGCCTCTATGGCCCTTGGTATCAAACGCGATCATCCAGATTACGAAATTTTAGGTTATAATCGCAGTCAAGCTTCGAGAGATATCGCCTTGAAAGAAGGCATGATTGACCGTGCAACAGATGATTTTGCCAGTTTTGCTCCTTTAGCAGATGTCATCATCCTTAGCTTGCCAATCAAACAAACCATTTCCTTTATTAAGGAATTGGCTGACTTGGACTTGAAAGAAGGTGTGATTATTTCAGATGCCGGTTCGACCAAGTCAGCCATCGTAGATGCGGCGGAGCAATATTTGGCTGGCAAGCCTGTTCGCTTTGTCGGGGCCCATCCCATGGCCGGTAGTCACAAGACAGGGGCTGCTTCGGCAGATGTCAATCTTTTTGAAAATGCCTATTATATCTTCACACCTTCGAGCCTGACAAGTCAGGATACGCTTGAGGAAATGAAGGATCTGCTTTCAGGTCTTCATGCCCGATTTATCGAGATTGATGCCAAGGAGCATGATCGAGTGACTTCTCAGATTAGCCATTTTCCTCATATTCTGGCTTCCAGTCTTATGGAGCAGACCGCGGTTTATGCTCAAGAACATGAGATGGCAAGGCGCTTTGCGGCCGGTGGTTTTCGAGATATGACTCGGATTGCGGAAAGCGAGCCGGGTATGTGGACTTCCATTCTTTTGTCCAATCGTGAAACTATTCTGGATCGAATTGAGGATTTTAAGGAACGTTTAGATGAGGTTGGACAAGCCATCAGCAAGGGAGATGAAGAGCAGATTTGGAACTTTTTCAACCAAGCGCGTGAGCAGCGTCAGGCTATGGAAATCCATAAGCGTGGTGGTGTGGATAGCTCTTATGACCTCTATGTCGATGTTCCCGATGAAGAAGATGTCATCTTGAGGATTTTGGAACTACTACGAGGAACTTCCTTGGTCAATATTCACATCAATGAGGAAAACCGTGAGGATATTCATGGGATTCTACAAATTTCATTTAAAAATGCTCAAGACTTGGAAAGAGCTGAGCACCTCATAACAGAAAACACCGATTATACAGTCGTTATCAAATAAGGAGAAAATCATGTCAAATATTTACGATAGTGCTAACGAACTCAGTCGTGGTTTACGCGAATTACCAGAATACAAGGCTGTCAAAGCAGCTAAAGATGCTATTTCAGCAGATGCTGAGGCAAGTAAAATCTTTACAGAATATGTTGCCTTCCAAGACGAAATTCAAAGACTGGCACAGACAGGTCAAATGCTAGACGCTTCCTTCCAAGCGAAGATGGAAGGCTTTGGCAAGCAGATTCAAGGAAATAGCCTCTTGTCAGAATTCTTTACTAAGCAACAACAATTAGCAATTTACCTTTCTGACATTGAAAAAATTGTTTTCGAACCAGTTTCAGAATTGCTAAAATAAGAAAATAACTATCATAAAGTCAGGAATTTTTAAGGAATTTCTGGCTTTTTATGATAAAATAGGTAAAAGTATTGCAAGTATGAGGTCCAGTATGAAACTAAAAACAAACATTCGCCACTTACATGGCAGTATCCGAGTTCCAGGTGACAAGTCTATCAGCCACCGTTCCATTATCTTTGGAAGTTTGGCTGAGGGGGAGACTAAGGTTTATGATATTTTGCGAGGTGAAGACGTTCTTTCGACCATGCAGGTTTTTCGTGACCTTGGTGTTGAAATTGAGGATAAAGATGGGGTTATTACCATTCAAGGTGTAGGTATGGATGGCCTAAAAGCTCCACAAAATGCCCTTGATATGGGGAATTCTGGCACCTCGATTCGCCTGATTTCAGGTGTCCTTGCAGGTGCAGACTTCGAAGTAAAGATGTTTGGAGATGACAGTCTTTCCAAACGTCCTATGGACCGTGTGACGATTCCACTGAAAAAAATGGGTGTCAGCATTTCAGGGCAAACTGAGCGAGACCTGCCTCCTTTGCGTTTGAAAGGGACGAAAACCCTAAGACCTATTCATTATGAGTTGCCAATAGCCTCTGCCCAAGTCAAGTCAGCCTTGATGTTCGCGGCCTTGCAGGTTCAGGGGGAGTCCGTTATTATCGAAAAAGAATGCACCCGTAATCATACTGAAGATATGTTACAACAATTTGGTGGTCATTTAAGTGTGGATGGCAAGAAAATCACAGTCCAAGGGCCACAAAAATTGACAGGACAAAAGGTGGTCGTGCCAGGTGATATTTCCAGTGCAGCCTTTTGGCTAGTCGCAGGTTTGATTGTTCCAAATTCTCGTCTAGTGCTGCAAAATGTGGGGGTCAACGAAACGCGTACTGGTATTATTGATGTCATTCGCGCCATGGGTGGAAAATTGGAAATAACTGAAATTGACCCAGTCGCTAAATCTGCTACTTTGACTGTTGAATCTTCTGACTTGAAAGGAACAGAGATTGGTGGTGCCTTGATTCCACGTTTGATTGATGAATTGCCAGTTATCGCCCTACTTGCGACCCAAGCTCAAGGTGTAACAGTTATCAAGGATGCTGAGGAACTCAAGGTCAAGGAAACAGACCGCATTCAGGTTGTGGCAGACGCCTTAAATAGCATGGGTGCGAATATCACACCTACAGCAGATGGAATGATTATCAAAGGAAAATCAGCCCTTCACGGTGCTAGAGTCAATACTTTTGGTGACCACCGTATTGGTATGATGACGGCCATTGCAGCCCTCTTGGTTGCAGATGGAGAAGTGGAGCTTGACCGTGCAGAAGCCATCAATACCAGCTATCCTAGCTTCTTTGATGATTTGGAGAGCTTGATTCATGGCTAAGGTGTTATTAGGCTTTATGGGGGCTGGAAAATCGACTATTGCAAGAGGCTTGGACCCTAATTACCTTGATATGGATGCTCTGATTGAGAAGCGTTTAGGTATGTCCATTGCGAATTTTTTCGCTGAAAAGGGAGAAGTGGCCTTTCGTCAGATAGAATCAGAAGTCCTAGCTGAGTTACTACAAAGAGACCAAGTTGTGTCAACTGGTGGAGGAGTAGTCATTTCTGAACGAAATCGTGACTTACTCAAGACTAATACAGATAACATCTACCTGAAAGCTGATTTTGAAACCCTCTACCACCGTATCGCAGCTGATAAGGACAATCAGCGTCCGCTTTTTCTAAATAATAGCAAGGAAGAACTAGCAGCTATTTTCCAAGAAAGACAGGCCTGGTATGAGGAAGTAGCCAGTCGGGTTTTGGATGTGACCGAGTTAAGCCCAGAGGAAATTATAGAGGAACTGAGATGAAAATTGCTTATCTAGGTCCCAAGGGATCATTTTCACACCACGTTGTGCAGACAGCTTTTCCTCAGGAGGAATTGCAGGCCTTTGCCAATATTACAGATGTCATCAAGGCCTATGAGCAAGGCTTGGTGGACTATTCTGTGGTGCCAGTTGAAAATTCTATTGAGGGTAGTGTTCATGAAACCTTGGACTACCTTTTTCATCAGGCTCGCATTCAAGCAGTAGCAGAAATCGTTCAGCCTATTCATCAGCAGTTGATGGTGGTTCCAGGCCATACTAAGATTGAAAAGATTTTTTCACATCCACAGGCCTTGGCTCAAGGAAAGAAATTCATCGATGAACAGTATCCAGATGCTCAAATTGAGGTGACAGCTAGTACAGCTTATGCGGCCCGCTTTATTTCCGAACATCCAGATAAACTTTTCGCAGCTATTGCACCTAGAAGTTCTGCCGAAGAATATGGCTTGGAACTGATTGCCGAGGATATTCAAGAAATGGAAGCCAATTTCACACGTTTCTGGGTTTTGGGAGCTGAAGGTGCAGCGATTCCCTTGCAAGCACAAAGTGAAAAAATGAGTTTGGCCTTGACCTTACCTGATAACCTTCCAGGTGCACTTTATAAGGCCCTGTCGACCTTTGCTTGGCGAGGAATTGACCTGACAAAAATTGAAAGTCGTCCACTCAAGACAGCGTTGGGAGAATACTTTTTCATTATCGATGTGGACTATGCTGATAAGGACTTGGTCCACTTTGCCCAAAAAGAATTAGAAGCGATTGGAATCCAGTATAAAGTTCTGGGTGCCTATCCTATTTATCCAATATCAGACCATGGAAAGGAGAGAAGATGAGTAAAGAAAATCCTTTAAGTCATCACGAGCAGTTGCGTTATGACTATCTTTTTAAGAATATTCATTACCTCAATGAGCGAGAAAAAAAAGAGTTTGCTTACTTGCAAGGTAAGTTAAATATGGCTAGCAGTAGTAAAGCTTCTCCAGAAATTTATAATGAAAATCACGATATGGAAGAGTCTTTCATGGAACCAGTCAATCAGTCTCCTCTTCCATCCTATGGTAACCGTAGTCGTGCAAAAAAATATCAGAAAAGTCATCCTCTTCCAAAGGTTAAGTCCAAAAAACGTAAGATTCGTTGGGGGCGCATTTTTGCAGGATTGCTTGCCCTTCTAGCCTGTGTCGGTTTTGGCATGATTTTTATGTTCCTAAAAGGTTATTCAAATGCGGATCCAAACAAACCTGCCAATGCTAAGGCAGCTCAAGTAGAAGTTTTTCATGGTCAAGATACCAAGGATGGGGTCAATATTTTGATTATGGGAACGGATGGACGGATTGGCCAAAATAGTGCTGAGACGAGAACGGACTCTATTATGGTACTAAACGTTGGTGGCTCAGATAAGAAAATCAAGCTGGTCAGCTTCATGCGTGACAATTTGGTTTATATAGACGGTTATAGCCAAGTCATTAACGGTAGAAAGCAGTCCGATAACAAGTTAAATGTAGCCTATGAGTTAGGAGAACAAGAGGGACAAAAAGGGGCAGAAATGGTTCGCCAAGTCTTGAAAGATAATTTTGACTTGGACATTAAGTACTACGCCTTGGTAGACTTCCAGGCATTCGCAGCTGCTATTGACACTCTATTTCCTGATGGTG
>CABTAV010000130.1:0-5233 GCA_902482895.1 uncultured Streptococcus sp.
AGGACTGTTTCGGTTGTTTTTCCATTTTCAGTAAGGACAGAGATGTAATGAGTTCGTTCACCTTTGACTCCTGCTGTAATAATGTTTTCCTGACCAGCTGGGAGGTTAGGATTTTCTTTCTTGATAACTTCAAATGGGATTTCTTCAGTTCTTGTGATGAGTTCTGGTCTGGTTTCAACATTGGCAGCTACTTCATTTTCATCCAGGCTTCCTGAATTAGTTGCAGCTGGTTTGAGGCCTTGAAGAGCAGTCTTGAGCTTACCTACTAGTGCATCTAGTTCAGCTTGTTTGCTACGGTTGAGATTAAGGTTGAGTCCATCTTTTGCTGCCTTGAGGGCTGCTAGGCTTTCTGCGCTGTATCCGTCTAAGTTTGTAGGAATCTTAGCCAATTCTTCGCGGAGAGCATTATAATTAGCTCGGAAGTAGTCCTTGTTGTGGTCTGCAAAGGCAGTCATGAGTTCAAAGATTTCCTCTTCCTTGTACTCAGCGCTTGGTCTATCTGCCCAGATTGAAAGCATACTGCCGACTGTTGGAAGGTCTACCTCAGGATACTTAGTAGAAGCAAGTTGATTGAATGGTGTTTTTCCAGTATTCTCAATGGCTTTCTTAAGGAAACCACCACCATCTTCTGGTTTTTGACCGAGAATGTAGTACCAGTCACCGTTGGTATTCAAGAATTTATAACCTTTACTTGCTAGGTATTGAGGTGAAGCAAGGTTATAACCCCACCAGCCTTTAGACCAGTAAGAAATCAAAACATCTTTATCAAATTCAGCATCGTCCTTGTCTTCATAATAGAAACCATCGTTGAAGGCCATTGGTTGGAGCCCTCTTTCCTTGGCCATAGCAGCTAGGCTGTTAGAATAATCTGCGAACTTGTTATAGAGTCCATACCATTTGAGGTAGTACCAACCTTGGGCGTTGGTCGCATCGTTAGCGTATTCGTCAGTACCATAGTTGAAAATTTTTGTTTTACCTGCAAAGAAGTCCATGTATTTACCGATGAGGGCTTTTACAAAGTTCATCGCTTCTTCGTTTCTCAAGTCCATAGTTGTTTTGGAGACTTTGTCAAAGTGGGCTTGAGGATTTTTAATACCCAATTTTTCCATGGCAACCAGCATAGCATCCATGTGACCTGGACTGTTAATAGCTGGGATGAGACCGATGCCCTTAGATTTAGCGTATTCAATTAGTTCTGTCACTTCTGCCTGTGTAAGTGCAGTCCCGTTTGGATCATCGTAGTAAGCTTTTGTTCCTTGGATGATAGCATTTTTGACATCATCACTTGCATAGGTTTTTCCGTTGGCAGTGATGGTCATATCATCGAGTAGGAAGCGAAGTCCGTCATTTCCTAGAAGGAGATGGACATCAGAATATCCGAGCTCACTGGCCTTATCTACGATGCGTTTAAGCTGATCAAGAGTAAAGTATTTGCGTCCAGCATCGATGGAGATCACCTTGTTTTTGGCAAGTTTTTCAACCTCACGTTTAGCATCTTCTTCTTTTTGAGCTTCTGGTGTGAATGTCAAATTGCTAACTGCTTCTTGAAGTTTTGCAATTGCTTGGTCAATCGTGTCTTGTTGAGCACGGCTGAGGTTACTATCAAGCGAACGGATAGCTTTTGCTGCTTCATTAACTGCTGCAACACTTTCTGCAGTATAACGATTAAGGTCTTTTGGTACCTCGTTAAGTGCTTGCTCTGCAGACTCATAATCAGCTGCGAAGTATTCAGCATTAGAATTTGCGAATTGACGCATGAGTTTGAAGAGGCGTGATGGTGAATAACGTGCAGATGGAGTGTCAGCCCAAGCAGCTACCATACCACCGATGAATGGAATAGTTGCTCCGTCGGATTTTGGTACTGAAGTGATTGGTGTATTTTTAATACCATTGAGCCCTTGATCTAGGTTGTACCAACCTTGGCCATCTGCATTTCGCCCAAGAACATAGTACCAAGCATCGTTAGTGTTTAGGATTTGGTGACCTTTTTCTACTAGAAGTTTAGAAGAAGCGACGTCGTAATCTCCCCAACCACCAGTCCACATTGAAACGATGATATCTTTGTCAAAAGTTCCGAAGCTAGTATCACTATTGTAGTAAATACCATCATTGAAGGCCATTGGTTTTAGACCGTGCGATTTGACGATGTGAGCAAGATCATTAGCGTAAGTGATGAATTTACTATATTTTCCTTTTGTTTGAAGAACGCTCCAACCTTTAGCGTTTGTTGCGTCATTGGCATATTCATCAAGTCCGATGTTAAAGATCTCAGTCTTTTTCGCGAAATAAGCAGCATACTTGTCGATAAGGGCTTTTGTAAAAGCGACCGCTTGTTCGTTGTCAAGATCTACAGTACGGGCTGATTCCTTCCCGAAATAGCTAAAGTTAGGGTTTTGGATTCCCAATTCTTTCATGGCATTGAGAATAGCATCCATGTGACCAGGACTATTTACTGTTGGAATGAGACCGATACCTTTATCTTTGGCATAGTTAATCAGATCTGTCATTTGACTTTCTGTTAAGTGATTGCCGTTTGGATCGTTGTAATAATCATTCGTACCTTTTTCAATGGCACGTTTGACATCGTCACTCGCATAGGTCTTGCCGTTAGCTGTGATGCTCATATCGTCCAACATGAAGCGGAGCCCATCATTTCCAACTAATAGGTGTAAATCAGTGTAGCCATAATGTTTTGCTTTATCGATGATTTCTTTGAGCTGTTCTGGTGAGAAATATTTACGTCCAGCATCAATAGAAACAATTTTCTTTTTCGCTAGCTTTTCATTTACTTGAGTGGCACGTTCAGTAGTCGGAGCGAGTACAGCAGGAGTAGCAGGCTCGTTTTTCTTCTCAGTATTAGCACTTTCTCCGCTTTTTTCCACTTGAGTTGTGTTTTCTGCTTCCGTAGTAGGGGCTGGGCTGGCATGTTCTGTTACTACTGGTGTTACCACATTGTCTGTTTTTGGAACAACTGTGTTAACAGTATCTTTTTCAGTTTTAACTTCCTCTTTTATAGTTTTATCAGCTTGTTTTACAAGTTTTTCTTCTTTATCTTGAATTGGTGCTTCTGATGCTTGTGGGCTATCCGGCACGGCTTGCAAAGTTTCAGTAGCTTTTGGCGCTGGTGTGAGTCCATCTGCAGATACGACTTGCGCACTGAAGGTAAAGCCTATCAGTACAGAAGCTGTTCCGACTGCATACTTGCGGATCGAGAAACGCTGTTTCTTGTCTAGTTTCATGATAAAACCTCCTTGATACAACTATTTTGATAACGTTTACATAAAACCAATTTAATTTTATTATCTATATAGTAAAAAGTCAAGTAGATTTATATAATAACTATAATAAACGGAGGAAATCATAAGATTTTGGAAATAACAACTTATATAAGGAGGTGAAATCAAGGAAAAATCAGTAATTTTTAACTTATTTTTAGTACAAGTACTACAAATAAATATATTTAATAATAGCGTTTTCATATTCGCCTTTTCGTGCTATAATATATAGAAAAAACCTGAGCAAGGCTCAAGCTTTTTCTTAGTGACCACGGTTACATGAAATGAATTTGATTTTGTAGTAATCTGCTCTCTTATACGTTTCGCTATAGGCAAGAACTTGTCCAGTTGCTTCAAGCTTAGTAGTTTTTGTTTGAAGTACTGTTGGGAATTGTGTATCAATTCCTAGTATAGAAGCAACATGCTCTGGTGTTGGGAATGTAATTGCATTGATTTCCTCAAAATGCTCATCATTCATATGAATGTGGTAATCCAATTTGAAACGTTTATAGATAGAGCTATAATATTCAAGATTTTGATAATTGGCATTGATATATTGTTCTGGAACATAAGATGTGTGATAGATGTAAACAACACCATTTGTTTCGCGTACACGTTCAATTTTGTAGTAGAACTGATCACCACGTAGTCCAAGTTTATCTAAATATTCAAGTTTATTTCCACGCTCGATAGAAAGGACGGTTACCTTATCATCTTTCGTTTCGAAAACTTCGACGTCTGAAAATTCTACGAGTTTGTGTTTACGTGCGCGTGAAACGAATGTGCCCTTTCCTTGTTGGCGAACGATGTAACCATCTTTAGCAAGATCGTTTAAAGCACGAACAACTGTGATAGAACTTACGTCGTACATTGCGATCAATTCTGCTTCTGTGTAAAATTTATCACCACTTGCAAATTGACCAGAGATGATTTTATTTTTTAATTCATCTTTAATATATTGGTATTTTGGAATAGCCATAATTTCACCTCGATTCTCTTTTTCCATCCTTGATTCTACCATAAATGTAAAGAAAATAGTAGTATTTAGGTAAAAAAATTAAAATAATAGATTAGAAACATTATAATACATGTAAAAAAATCCATTTTATAATTAGATAATGCTCTGAACTTTTAAAATAGCCTCTTTCATGCGATTTTTTGATAATTTTGGTAAAAGGTAAGTAAAAAAATGGAAAAATTTTAAAGAATTTTCCAAAACCTATTGACAAATGCAAAAGATTTGATTATATTTAATATTATAACAAATGAAAGCGCAAACTTAGTTAGTCAGAGGTGTAAAAATGACAAGGTTTAAAATTGAGGACGATTTCTATTTAGATGGGAAACCGTTCAAGATTTTGTCTGGTGCCATTCATTATTTTAGAATTCCAGCAGAGGATTGGTATCATTCGCTCTACAACTTAAAAGCGCTTGGCTTTAATACAGTCGAGACTTATGTTGCATGGAATTTACACGAACCTGTTGAAGGGGAGTTTAATTTTGAAGGTGATCTGGATTTAGAGAAATTTCTCCAAATAGCGCAGGATTTGGGTCTCTACGCAATTGTGCGTCCGTCTCCCTTTATCTGTGCGGAATGGGAATTCGGTGGTTTACCAGCTTGGCTCTTGACCAAGAACATGCGAATTCGCTCATCCGACTCAGCGTATATCGAGGCAGTTGGTCGCTACTATGATCAATTATTGCCAAGACTGGTGCCGCGTTTGTTGGACAATGGCGGAAATATTCTCATGATGCAAGTCGAGAACGAATACGGTTCTTATGGAGAAGATAAGGCTTACCTGAGAGCGATTCGAAAATTGATGGAAGAACGAGGGATTGATTGCCCACTCTTTACTTCAGATGGCCCATGGAGAGCTACTTTGAAAGCTGGAACCTTAATCGAAGATGACCTCTTTGTAACAGGCAACTTTGGTTCTAAGGCACCTTACAACTTTTCA
>CABTAV010000131.1:0-5215 GCA_902482895.1 uncultured Streptococcus sp.
TGGATGTAAACATCCTAAAAAGCCTTTAATAGGGCTTTTTATTTATCCTGCCTCAAATTTGCCCCTAATACTCAATGAAAATCAAAGAGCAAACTAGGAAGCTAGCCGTAGGCTGCTCAAAGCACTGCTTTGAGGTTGTAGATAAGACTGACAAAGTCAGTCACATATATAATCCAAGGCGAAGCTGATGTGGTTTGAAGAAGTATAAAATTGAAAATCATATTCTATAGAATTTCCAAATCCCCTCCTGTCCCGTTTTAAAGTGACTCAGGGGGCTTTTTTTGATATAATAAAAAGGACTGTTATCAGTTAGAAAGAGGTTGGTATGAAAGAATTACAAACTGTACTAAAGAATCATTTTGCAATCGAATTTGCAGACAAAAAGTTACTGGAAACTGCCTTTACTCATACGAGTTATGCCAATGAGCACCGCCTCTTAAAAATTTCACACAATGAACGCTTGGAATTTTTAGGAGACGCTGTTCTACAGTTATTGATTTCAGAATATCTGTATAAAAAATATCCTAAAAAGCCTGAAGGCGATTTGTCCAAACTCCGTGCCATGATTGTCCGCGAGGAGAGTTTGGCTGGTTTTGCGCGTGATTGCCAGTTTGACCAGTTTATCAAACTTGGTAAAGGGGAAGAAAAATCTGGTGGTCGCAATCGTGACACCATTCTTGGCGATGCTTTTGAAGCTTTTCTTGGTGCCCTCCTTTTGGATAAGGATGTGGCCAAGGTCAAGAAATTTATCTATCAAGTCATGATTCCTAAGGTTGAAGCAGGCGAGTTTGAGATGATTACAGATTACAAAACCCATCTCCAAGAGTTACTTCAGGTCAATGGGGATGTGGCTATTCGTTATCAGGTGATTTCTGAAACAGGGCCTGCCCACGATAAGGTTTTTGATGTAGAAGTTCTTGTTGAAGGTAAGAGCATTGGTCAAGGTCAAGGTCGTTCTAAGAAATTAGCAGAGCAGGAAGCTGCCAAAAATGCCGTTGAGAAAGGGCTGGATTCATGTATTTAAAGGAAATCGAAATTCAGGGATTCAAGTCTTTTGCTGATAAGACCAAGGTCGTATTTGACCAAGGTGTGACGGCAATCGTTGGACCCAATGGATCTGGAAAGTCAAATATTACAGAAAGTCTGCGTTGGGCCTTGGGGGAGTCAAGTGTTAAGAGTCTCCGTGGGGGCAAGATGCCCGATGTCATTTTTGCTGGAACTGAAAGTCGCAAACCGCTCAATTATGCTTCTGTAGTTGTGACTCTGGATAATCATGACGGATTTATCAAGGACGCAGGTCAAGAAATCAGGGTAGAACGCCATATCTATCGTAGTGGAGATAGCGAATACAAGATTGACGGCAAGAAAGTCCGTCTGCGTGATATTCATGATCTTTTCTTGGATACAGGTTTGGGACGAGATTCCTTTTCCATCATTTCCCAAGGGAAGGTTGAGGAGATTTTCAACTCCAAGCCTGAAGAACGCCGTGCCGTTTTCGAAGAAGCTGCAGGAGTTTTGAAATACAAGACTCGCAGAAAAGAAACAGAAAGCAAGCTGCTGCAAACTCAGGATAATCTGGACCGCTTAGAGGACATTATCTACGAGTTGGATAATCAAATCAAGCCTCTTGAGAAGCAAGCTGAGAATGCCCGTAAGTTTCTAGACTTGGAAGGTCAACGCAAAGCTATTTACTTGGATGTTTTGGTTGCTCAAATCAAGGAAAATAAGGCTCAACTAGAGTCAACAGAAGAAGAGTTGGCTCAGGTTCAGGAACTATTGACTAGTTATTACCAAAAGCGTGAAAATTTAGAAGAGGAAAATCAAACCCTTAAAAAGCAACGCCAAGATTTACAGGCGGAAATGGCCAAAGACCAAGGCAGTTTGATGGATTTGACCAGTCTGATTAGTGATTTAGAGAGAAAATTAGCCTTATCGAAATTAGAATATGAGCAAGTAGCCCTCAATCAACAGGAAGCACAAGCCCGTTTGGCTGCTTTGGAGGATAAGAGAAATGCTCTAAGTCAGGAAAAGGCTGAAAAAGAAGCTAACTTGGCACAATTAGAGGAAAATCTAGTCCAAAATAATCAAAAACTCAATCGTTTAGAAGCTGAATTGCTGGCTTTTTCAGATGATCCTGATCAGATGATTGAACTCTTACGTGAACGCTTTGTGGCGCTTTTACAGGAAGAAGCCGATGTCTCAAACCAGTTGACCCGTATCGAAAACGAGTTGGAAAATAGTCGTCAGCTTTCTCAAAAACAAGCAGATCAATTAGAAAAGATGAAAGAACAGCTGGCTACAGCTAAGGAGAAGGCTAGTCAGCAAAAAGAAGAACTTGAAACTGCCAAGGAGCAGGTTCAGAAATTATTGGCCGACTACCAAGCTATTGCCAAGGAGCAAGAGGAGCAGAAAACTTCCTATCAAGTTCAACAAAGTCAACTATTTGACCGTCTGGACAATCTCAAAAACAAGCAGGCCAGAGCTCAGAGTTTGGAAAATATTCTGAGAAATCATAGTAACTTTTATGCAGGTGTTAAGAGTGTTCTCCAAGAAAAAGCCCGACTTGGTGGGATTATTGGGGCAGTCAGTGAGCATCTGACCTTTGATGTGCATTATCAAACTGCGCTAGAGATTGCGCTTGGAGCCAGCAGTCAGCATATCATCGTAGAAGATGAAGAGGCAGCAACCAAGGCGATTGATTTCCTCAAACGAAACAGAGCAGGTCGTGCAACCTTCCTTCCGTTGACGACTATCAAGGCTCGTACGATTTCAAGTCAGAACCAAGATGCTATCGCAGCAAGTCCAGGATTTCTGGGTATGGCAGATGAGCTGGTTACTTTCGATAATAGGTTGGAAGCCATTTTCAAGAACTTGCTAGCTACGACGGCTATCTTTGATACCGTAGAACATGCGCGTGCAGCTGCTCGCCAGGTTCGTTATCAGGTTCGTATGGTGACTTTGGACGGTACAGAGTTGCGCACAGGTGGTTCTTACGCAGGTGGAGCCAATCGCCAGAATAACAGCATTTTCATCAAGCCAGAACTGGAACAATTGCAAAAAGAAATTGCTGAAGAAGAATCAAACTTGCGTTCAGAAGAGGCGAGTTTGAAGACCTTGCAAGATGAGATGGCTAGATTGACAGAAAGTTTAGAAGCTATCAAATCTCAAGGAGAGCAGGCTCGTATTCAGGAGCAGGGCTTGTCCCTTGCTTATCAGCAGACTAGTCAGCAAGTTGAAGAGCTAGAAACTCTTTGGAAACTTCAAGAAGAGGAATTAAATCGTCTTTCTGATGGAGATTGGCAAGCAGATAAGGAAAAATGCCAAGAGCGTCTTGCTACTATTGCCAGTGATAAGCAAAATCTGGAAGCTGAGATTGAAGAGATTAAGTCTAACAAAAATGCCATCCAAGAACGCTATCAAAACTTGCAGGAAGAGGTAGCTCAAGCTCGCTTGCTTAAGACAGAACTGCAAGGGCAAAAACGTTATGAAGTAGCTGATATTGAACGTTTAGGCAAGGAATTGGACAATTTAGATATCGAGCAAGAGGAAATCCAGCGCCTTCTTCAAGAAAAGGTTGATAATCTTGAGAAAGTTGATACGGATTTGCTCAGTCAACAGGCTGATGAAGCCAAAACTCAGAAAACAAACCTCCAACAAGGTTTGATTCGCAAGCAGTTTGAGTTGGATGATATAGAAGGTCAACTGGATGATATTGCCAGTCATTTGGATCAGGCTCGCCAGCAGAACGAGGAGTGGATTCGCAAGCAAACACGTGCTGAAGCCAAGAAAGAAAAGGTTAGCGAGCACTTACGCCATTTACAAAGCCAATTAACAGACCAGTATCAGATTAGCTATACAGAAGCTTTAGAAAAGTCTCATGAGTTGGAAAATCTCAATCTGGCAGAGCAAGAGGTTAAGGATTTAGAGAAGGCTATTCGCTCACTGGGGCCTGTCAACTTGGAAGCTATTGAACAGTACGAAGAAGTTCACAGCCGTCTGGATTTCCTAAATAGCCAGCGAGATGACATTTTGTCAGCGAAAAACCTGCTCCTTGAGACCATTACAGAGATGAATGATGAGGTTAAGGAACGCTTTAAATCAACCTTTGAGGCTATTCGTGAGTCCTTTAAAGTGACCTTCAAGCAGATGTTTGGCGGAGGTCAGGCTGACCTGATCTTGACTGAGGGAGACTTACTGACAGCTGGGGTTGAGATTTCTGTTCAACCTCCAGGTAAGAAAATCCAGTCGCTTAACCTCATGAGTGGTGGTGAAAAAGCCTTATCAGCTCTTGCTTTGCTTTTCTCTATCATTCGAGTTAAGACTATTCCGTTTGTTATCTTGGATGAGGTAGAGGCTGCGCTAGACGAAGCCAATGTTAAACGTTTCGGGGATTATCTCAACCGCTTTGATAAGGACAGTCAATTTATTGTCGTAACCCACCGTAAGGGAACCATGGCAGCAGCTGATTCCATCTATGGAGTGACCATGCAAGAATCAGGTGTCTCAAAAATTGTTTCGGTGAAGTTAAAAGATTTGGAAGAAACAGTAGACTAGTTACCAACGATAGCATCTCTTAGGAGGTGCTATTTTTTAAAATTAACATCTTGAATGATTTTTTAAGGTCAGTTCAGGGGCAAAAAACGACATTTGGGCTTTCCTTTTAGCGAAAAGGCTTTCTCTATGATATAATAGTTTCATGATTACAACAGTACCTATAAAAAATGAAAAAGACATCGCAGTACCTGATAAAACAGTTCTTGTATTAGGATATTTTGACGGTATTCATAAAGGACATCAGAAGCTTTTTGAAGTAGCTAGCAAGGCTTCTATGAAAGAATATCTACCAGTTGTCGTGATGACCTTTACAGAGTCCCCTAAGCTTGCTTTGCAACCGTACCAGCCAGAATTAATGCTTCATATTGTTAGCCATGAAGAACGAGAACATAAGATGAAATGGCATGGAGTAGAGGCTCTTTTCTTACTTGACTTTAGTAGTAAATTTGCTAGTTTAACGGGGCAAGAGTTCTTTGATACCTATGTTAGAGCATTAAAACCAGCGATTATTGTAGCGGGATTTGATTACACGTTTGGTTCTGATAAGAAAACTGCGGATGATTTGAAGGACTATTTTGATGGAGAAATCATCATTGTTCCTCCCGTTGAGGATGAAAAGGGGAAAATTAGTTCTACTCGTATTCGTCAAGCTATTCTTGAT
>CABTAV010000132.1:0-5186 GCA_902482895.1 uncultured Streptococcus sp.
TTTGAGGTTGTGGATAGAACTGACGAAGTCAGCTCAAAACACTGTTTTGAGGTTGTGGATAGAACTGACGAAGTCAGTAACCATACCTACGGCAAGGCGACGTTGACGCGGTTTGAAGAGATTTTCGAAGAGTATTAACTAGGAGAAGTTATGCGTCTTATCTATCTAATTATTGGTTTCTTATCACTGGCCTTGGCTATTATTGGGGTTGTTTTGCCCTTATTGCCGACAACGCCTTTTCTTTTGTTGTCTATTGCTTGTTTCTCAAGAAGTTCCAAGCGCTTCGAAGATTGGCTTTATCATACCAAACTCTATCAAGCATATGTGGCTGATTTTCGTGAGACCAAGTCCATTGCGCGTGAACGTAAGAAAAAAATCATCGTATCTATCTACATCTTGATGGGAATTTCCATTTATTTTGCCCCTCTCTTACCAGTCAAAATCGGTCTGGGAGCCTTGACCATCTTTATCACTTATTATCTCTTCAAGGTCATTCCAGATAAAGAATAGTTAAAATAGTAGTTATTTCCCTTGATAAAAACGAAAGTATATTCACAACAATATGATATAATAAATTTAAAGTAATACTCAAGGAGAATCAAATGATTTACGAATTTTGTGCTGAAAATGTGACCTTGCTTGAAAAAGCGATGCAGGCTGGAGCTCGTCGAATCGAACTCTGTGATAATCTTGCAGTTGGTGGGACAACCCCCAGCTATGGAGTGACCAAGGCAGCGGTTGAACTGGCTTCTGACTACGATACGACCATCATGACCATGATTCGTCCACGTGGTGGTGACTTTGTCTATAATGACCTAGAAATTGCTATTATGCTAGAAGACATTCGGTTGGCTGCTCAGGCTGGAAGTCAAGGAGTTGTATTTGGAGCTTTAACTGCTGATAAGGAGTTGGATAAGCCTAATCTGGAGAAATTGATAGCTGCATCAAAAGGAATGGAAATTGTCTTCCACATGGCCTTTGATGAATTGAGCGATGATGATCAACTGGAAGCTATTGACTGGCTTAGTCAAGCTGGAGTCACTCGTATCCTAACTCGCGCTGGTGTGTCTGGCGACTCGCTAGAGAAACGCTTTGCTCACTATCACAGAATTTTGGAACATGCTAAAGGTAAAATTGAAATTCTACCAGGTGGGGGGATTGACCTTGACAACCGTCAAACCTTTATTGACCAGCTGGGCGTGACACAATTGCACGGAACTAAGGTTGTCTTTTAAAAAATAGAAAGGGACTGCTGCTTAGGGTAGCAGTTTTCACTTATGTTTGAAATTTTTAAATCCTATCAGTTTAATCAAGAAAAGGCTCGTGTCTATGGTTTTGTAGAAAATAGTGGAGTCTGGACCTATAGTTGCCAGATTTTGCAGGGTGACTTTGTCATGACTGTGTCCGTCACTGCTACTGATGTGTGCTTTCAAGTCTTTGAACAGGAAACGGGTGACCTCTATCCACAAGTCCATATGGAAAGCATGAGGGGAAGTTTTGTCGGAAATGTCCGAGAGGCTTGTCTGGAGATTCTTTACCAGATTCGAAAGGCTTGTTTTGAGGTACAGGATTTTATCTGTCCTCAGACTAAGCGAATCATGACTCAAGTTCAGGAACAGTATGGTAATCAGTTGGAATATCTATGGGAGAAATCTCCTGATACGGCAGTATTAAGACATGAAAGTAATAAAAAGTGGTATGCCGTCTTGATGAGAATCTCTTGGGATAAGCTGGAAAAGGGGAGAGAAGGATTAGTCGAAGCAGTCAACCTCAAACATGATCAAGTAGTGGACCTGCTTTCACAAAAGGGTATTTATCCAGCTTTTCATATGAACAAACGCTACTGGATTAGTGTGGCTTTTGATGATACTTTGTCAGATGAAATGGTACTGGAATTGATAGAAAAAAGTTGGAATTTAACTTCTAAAAAATGAAACATTTCAAGGATTTTCAATAACTTTCAATTAGCTAAATATTCTATACTGAAGAAATTTTCAGAAAATATTTGATTTTTTCTTGACAAGTTCTTTTGCCTATGCTAAAATACTAAACAAGATATCAAACGAAGGAGAAAGTCAAACATGAAAACAGCTAAGTTTAATCAATTTGCTTTGTTGTTGAGGTACTCGGGCTAGTGCAAAAAGCATTAGTCCTGTTTGGCTTACCAAGCGGGAGTGAATCAACATCTCGCTTGGACTTCTAAGCGAGATGTTTTTTTAAAACCACATTTGGAAAAGGGGAAATCTTATGAGAACAGTTGAATTTCTAGATACCAGCCTTCGGGATGGAGAACAGACACCTGGTGTTAATTTTTCAATCAAGGAAAAAATAGCCATTGCAAGACAGCTGGAGAAATGGGGCATTTCAGCAATTGAAGCTGGTTTTCCAGCGGCTAGCCCAGACTCATTTACGGCAGTGCAGGAGATTGCTAAGGCCTTGAAGAAAACAGCGGTGACTGGTTTGGCCCGCTCTGTCAAGTCTGATATTGATGCTTGTTACGAAGCCCTCAAGGATGCCAAATATCCACAGGTTCACGTCTTTATCGCTACCAGTCCGATTCACCGCAAGTATAAGCTTAATAAGAGTAAGGAAGAGATTTTAGAAGCTATTAAGGAGCATGTTTCTTATGCCCGTTCTAAGTTTGAGATTGTCGAATTCTCTCCTGAGGATGCGACCAGAACAGAGTTGGATTTCCTCTTACAAGTCGTTCAAACAGCGGTTGATGCAGGTGCGACTTATATCAATATCCCTGATACGGTAGGATTTACCACACCAGAGGAATACGGTGCTATCTTCAAACATCTGATTGAGAATGTTAAGACAGATCGTCAGATTATCTATTCACCACACTGTCATGATGACCTCGGAATGGCAGTAGCTAATAGCCTTGCTGCTGTCAAGAACGGGGCAGGACGTGTCGAAGGAACTATCAACGGTATTGGTGAGCGAGCTGGAAATGCTGCTTTGGAAGAAATAGCAGTGGCTCTCAATATTCGCCAAGATTACTATCAAGCAGAAACTAGTATTGTTTTAAATGAAACCATCAATACGTCAGAAATGGTTTCTCGCTTCTCAGGTATTCCAGTTCCTAAAAACAAGGCTGTGGTTGGTGGCAATGCCTTCTCTCACGAATCTGGTATTCACCAAGACGGAGTCCTTAAAAATCCTCTTACTTATGAGATCATCACTCCTGAATTGGTCGGTGTCAAGAGTAATAGCCTCCCACTTGGAAAATTGTCTGGTCGCCATGCCTTTGTCGAGAAACTAAGAGAATTAGCCCTAGATTTTACAGAAGAGGATATCAAACCACTCTTCGCTAAGTTCAAGGCACTGGCCGACAAGAAACAAGAAATCACAGATGCAGATATTCGTGCTCTGGTAGCTGGAACCATGGTTGAAAACCCAGAAGGCTTCCACTTTGATGATTTACAACTGCAAACTCATGCGGATAATGACATTGAAGCGCTTGTTAGCCTAGTCAATATGGATGGCGAGAAAGTTGAATTTAATGCGACAGGGCAAGGTTCCGTTGAAGCAATCTTTAACGCTATCGATAAGTTCTTTAACCAATCCGTCCGCCTGGTGTCCTATACCATTGATGCGGTAACAGATGGAATTGATGCCCAGGCTCGGGTCTTGGTCACTGTTGAAAACAGAGATACAGAAACCATCTTTAACGCAGCAGGTCTTGATTTCGATGTGTTGAAGGCTTCGGCTATTGCCTACATCAATGCTAATACCTTTGTTCAAAAAGAGAATGCAGGTGAGATGGGACGCAGTGTTTCCTATCGCGACATGCCTAGTGTGTAAAGGAGAAGGCTATGACAAAGAAAATAGTAGCTCTAGCAGGGGACGGAATTGGTCCAGAAATCATGGAGGCTGGTTTAGAGGTTCTGGAAGCTCTAGCTGAAAAAACAGGTTTTGACTATGAGGTTGATAGACGACCCTTCGGAGGTGCAGGTATTGATGCAGAGGGGCATCCCTTACCTGATGAAACCCTCAAGGCAAGTAGGGAAGCAGATGCTATCCTCTTAGCGGCTATCGGTAGTCCTCAGTATGATGGAGTAGCGGTTCGCCCTGAACAAGGCCTACTGGCTCTCCGTAAGGAACTCAATCTTTACGCTAATATTCGCCCTGTAAAAATCTTTGACAGTCTTAAGCATTTGTCACCACTCAAACCGGAACGAATTGCTGGTGTAGACTTTGTCGTGGTACGGGAGTTGACTGGAGGGATTTACTTTGGGGATCATATTCTTGAAGAGCGAAAAGCGCGTGATATCAACGACTATAGCTATGAGGAAGTAGAGCGGATCATTCGCAAAGCCTTTGAAATTGCAAGAAATCGCAGAAAAATCGTTACTAGTATCGATAAGCAAAATGTTCTAGCGACCTCAAAACTCTGGCGGAAAGTAGCTGAGGAAGTTGCGCAGGATTTCCCAGATGTAACCTTGGAACATCAGCTGGTTGACTCAGCTGCTATGCTTATGATTACCAATCCTGCTAAGTTTGATGTTATCGTGACAGAGAATCTTTTCGGAGATATCTTATCTGATGAATCAAGCGTATTATCTGGTACACTTGGAGTTATGCCATCAGCCAGTCATTCTGAAAAGGGTCCAAGTCTCTATGAGCCCATTCACGGTTCAGCTCCTGATATTGCAGGTCAAGGAATTGCCAATCCTATTTCCATGATTTTATCAGTTGCCATGATGTTGAGAGACAGTTTTGGACGTTATGAGGATGCAGAGCGTATCGAGCGTGCAGTAGAAGCCAGTTTGGCAGCAGGAATTTTAACGAGAGATATAGGAGGTCAGGCTTCGACCAAGGAAATGACAGAAGCGATTATTGCAAGGTTATGAAGTTAGACGAAAAAATTAATCTTGCCCTCTTGATTTGGAATGTCATGATTTTCTTGATTTATGGCATTGATAAATCCAAGGCAAGGAGAAGAGCTTGGCGCATCCCAGAGAAAATCTTACTCATTTTAGCCTTTGTTTGTGGTGGTTTTGGTGCCTGGTTAGCAGGAATCATCTTTCACCACAAGACTCGAAAATGGTATTTTAAAACAGTTTGGTTTCTTGGGATGGTGACCACACTAGTAGCCTTATATTTTATTTGGAGGTAATGGATGGCAGGAAAATCAATTTTTGATAAATTATGGGATCGTCATGTCATAACACGAGAAG
>CABTAV010000133.1:0-5174 GCA_902482895.1 uncultured Streptococcus sp.
TTCAATTTTCCCTGAATATTCTGCTTGTGGATCTTGAACTAAGGATTCGCCCTCTTTGCCTGGTTCCTGAGTGCCTTTGGCTTCAACCTTGCTAGTATATTCTGCTTGTGGATCTTGAACTAAGGATTCGCCCTCTTTGCCTGGTTCCTGGGTACCTTTGGCTTCAACCTTGCCAGTATATTCTGCTTGTGGATCTTGAACTAACGACTCACCTTTTTTACTGCTTGTATTGGTCTTAGACTTTGATTCTTTAAAGTAACCAACATACTCATATCCTTCGATATAAATAACGCCTTCAGCCAAGCCCTCATGTGTAGAGGCTGAAATAGTTTGGTTATAAGAAAGCAATTCTTTATTCTCAAATGCAAAGGCAGTAAAAGGTACAAAATTGCTGACTCCAATAGAGCTGATTAACAGAACCCCAAGTACTTTACTACGGTGTTTCTTGGAAACTAATAAAACCGCTATCGAGGCCGTTGCCAAGCCAAGACCTGCCAAAGCAAGCTCCTTACTTCCTGTATAAGGAAGTCGTTGACTGGTAGTCGCTTTCTTGCGATAAACTACATAAATAATATCTTCATCTTGAAATTCTGTTGGAACCTCATGATGAATCAGGGCTTTTTCAGACTCGGTCAATTCCTGCTCCGCTAAATAACGATAATGAACGTTATGAGCACCACCGACTTCATTGGCTTGAACCTTGTCTACTGAAAGGGTACCAGCACCAAAAAGGAAGGCCCCGATGGCTACAGGACCTACCCCAACAGTGAGCTTACGAATTGAATATTTGGTAATTTTTTCTAATTGTTGTTTTGTTTTTCTCATTCTCACGACTTTCTAATAGAATCTTGTGGATAATGCGCACGCGCACCTCCGATTAATTTTGGACGACTAGCTAAGGCCGTTACATGGGCATGCCCAATCTCTCTCAAAAGAGGGCGAATCGGAACCTGAACATGCTTGACATGCATGCCAATTGCAGTATCTCCGATATCCAATCCAGCATGAGCCTTGATAAATTCAACCTCAACTGGATCCTTCATAAACTTGAAGGCTGCCAACTGACCTGAACCTCCTGCATGAAGGGTAGGAAGGACACTGACCATTTCCAGACCAAACTGCTCTGCAACCTGACGTTCAACAACGAGGGCTCGATTGACATGTTCACAACCTTGAACAGCTAGATGAATTCCTTTTTCCTCTAAGATATCTAGGATGGTCTTCACAATGATTTCGCCAATTTCTTGGCTGGATTCCTTGCCAATCTGACCACCTATCACCTCACTAGAAGAGAGGCCCAAAACAAAGATCGATCCTTGCTTCAAATTGGCCTTTTCCAACACATCTTCTACAATCTGGCTTGTTTCTCTTTGAATGTCTTTTTCCTTCATACTTGATACCTCTTTTGTCACTATCTATCATATCGTTTTTTCTTGTTTTTAGCAAGATAGACAACCTAGAAAGCTTGCCCAATTACGCATAAAACTCCCAGAATTAACTGGGAGTTAGCTAGTTTCTATTCTATTTATGTATATTTCAACCGTCGTTCCTTTGTCGGGTGTAGAATCAATCTTCATCTGGTAATTGTCTCTAAAATGAAGTTTGAGACGTTGATCAACATTTTGAAGACCGACTCCTCCACGTTTGAGCTGACTTTGACTACTATCTCCAGCAACTTGGAATCCAACGCCGTCATCCTCAATGCGGATGACTAGTCCTCTATCCTGTTTCTGGACAGAAACTCTAATATGTCCCTGACCTTCCTTCTCCTTGATGCCATGGTAAAGAGCATTTTCCACCAGAGGTTGTAACACCAACTTGGGCAAGACTAGCTTATCAAAGGCAGGATTTTCATCAATATCATACTCCAGCTTATCCCCATAGCGTTGTTTCTGAATAAAGAGATACTGGCGGACATGATTGATTTCGTCAGACAGGCAAATCAAATCTTTACCCTGATTGAGCGCTAGGCGGAAATAGGTCGCCAAGGACTTGGTCATTTGCACCACTCTCTGACTATCCTGAAATTCAGCCATCCAGATGATGGTGTCCAAAGTATTGTAGAGGAAATGGGGGTTAATCTGGCTCGACAAGGCTTGAAGTTCATACTGACGGGTCGTTTCTTCCTGCTTGCGCACATCTGCCATCAGCTGATCAATCTGATCCAACATGGCATTAAACTGGCGAGTCACCTCTCTCAACTCATATGCACCAGTTTCCTTGGCACGCAGATTTTGTGTACCAGAAGCAATGTCCAACATGGTTTCTCTCAAATCCTTCAAAGGGGCAATCCAACGTCTGAGACTGAACCACACCAAGCAGAGACAGGCAAGAAGAGAGGTGACACTGGCCCCAAGCAAGGTCCACAAGAGCTGACTCCGAACTTGAGATAATTTTTCCAACGAAGAAACTCCTATAACCGTCCAATCAGTTCCTGCAATCTGTTCCTGACTGACGTAGGATTTATGGCCAGGAGTATAGCCCTGACCTGTCTCGATGTAGGGTTTCATAGCCTCCATTTCGCTAGATGAACTATAAACTGTGTGTTGAGGATGGTAGACAAATTCATGGTTTTCATTGATAATAAAGGCAAAACCCTGCTGACCCAACTGAAGTTGGTTAAGATAGGCTTCCAGAGTTTCATAAGAAATATCCAAACGAAGCACGCCAAGATTGGCTCCCTTTGCATCAAGAAGTTCCTGAGTGACAGAAATGACCCACTGGCTATCTGATCTACGAGCTGGGGTCAAAACTGGCATAGCTCCCTGATGAATAGCCTTTTGGTACCAATCCTCAGCCATCATATCAGAGGAAGTTTTCATCTGCACACTGTCATCTGTAGAAATAACCTGACCGGATTTGGTTACCAGTACCACCGTTTTCAAGTCCTGGTCTGCCTTTAAGATGGTCAAAAACAAATCTCGAATCCCCTTTACCTTATCTTGACTAGGATTCTCAGCATAGTCCAAAACATCCGTCTGCTGGGTCAGACTAGTCGAGGTGGTTTCTAATTTTTTGATATAAGACTGAATAAAGTGGCTAGTCTGGCTGATGGTCGTTTGGCTATTGCCCTCAATAGTGGCCTCAATGGCTGATGAACTAGATTGATAGTAGAAAGTCCCGACCAGAGCTAGGAGAATGAGAAAGACCAGAAAGATGGAAATAACCATTCTGACTAAAAGAGAAGAACGCTTCATCGGCCTTCTCCCTTCTTAAACTGACGAGGCGTCACACCTGCAATCTGCTTAAAGCGTTGGGTAAAGTAGTTCATATCTTCAAAACCAACCTTTTCGGCTATCTCGTAAATCTTTAAATCTGTGGTCAGAAGTAAGAGTTTGGCTTGTTTGACACGCTCTCTTACCAGATAATCCTGAAAAGGCAAGCCCAACTCTTTCTTAATCAAGGAACTCATATAGGTCGGACTAAAACCTAAGTCACTGGCCAAAGACTTCAAACTAAACTGACTGTCAGCCAGATGAGACTGGATTTTCTGAGCAATATTTCCCTCAAAGTTATCAGTCAATAAATCTTGTAACTGCTCTTCCTTTTCTTCCTTGTCTAGTTTTTGCTTGATTTTCCCCAACATTTCCTCAATATCCTGACGAGAAAAGGGCTTGAGCAAGTAGTCATCTACACCGAGTTTGACAGCAGACAAGGCATAATCAAAATCATCGTAGCCTGTCAAAAAAACTAGATGCACCTGATGATAGGTTTCTCGTACCAGACTCGCCAACTGAATGCCATTCAGCTGAGGCATGTTGATATCAGTTAAAACGATGTCTGGTACCTGCTTTTGTATCAATTCCCAAGCCTGCCTTCCATTTTCAGCCTGACCGATGATTTCCATATCGTAGGCCGCTACATTGACCAGCTTGGTCAAACCTTGTCTTACCAGATATTCATCTTCTACGATTAAGATTGTGTAGGTCATGCTTCTCTCCTTTGTCACTTACTAGTATCAGTATAGCAAAATTCTCCTCTAACTGCTTAGGAAAGACTTCTTAATCGACATAATCTAGTAAATAAGCGTAGCCTTTTTCTTCCATTTGGTCTTTAGGAATAAAGCGGATAGAAAGGCTATTGATACAGTAGCGCAAGCCCCCCTTGTCCTGAGGGCCGTCCGTAAAGACATGACCAAGGTGAGAATCTCCAACTCGGCTCCGTACTTCCATACGCGTCATATTGTAAGACTTATCTTCCTTGTAGGTAGCAACATCTGGGCTGATGGGTTGGGTGAAACTAGGCCAACCACAACCAGACTCAAACTTGTCTTTTGATGAAAAGAGGGGTTCGCCAGTTGCCACATCCACATAGATACCAGATTCAAATTTATCCCAATAGCGGTTGGAAAAAGCTCGCTCTGTTTGATTTTTCTGAGTAACTGCATACTCCTCAGGTGACAAGGTCTTCTTCAATTCCTCATCGCTTGGTTTAGGATATTTGCTGGCATCAATGACGGGGTAGGCAGCCTGATTGACGTTGATATGACAGTAGCCATTTGGATTTTTCTTGAGGTAGTCTTGATGGTAATCCTCTGCCACCACAAAATTCTTCAAGGGCTCCTTTTCAACTGCTAGAGGTTGGTCGTATTTCTTAGCCACCTCATCAAAGACTTGGTTGATTACCTCCAAATCCTTGTCATCTGTGTAATAAACACCAGTACGGTACTGGGTTCCCACATCATTTCCTTGTTTATTTTTGCTGGTTGGATTGATAATGCGGAAGTAATGAAGCAGGATTTCCTTAAGGGAAATTTGCTTGGCATTATAGGTGACATGGACAGTCTCCGCATGACCTGTTTGGTTAATCAACTCGTACTTGGTTGTTTCCCCTCTGCCATTTGCATAGCCTGAAACGGCATCCGTCACCCCGGGAACTCGAGAAAAATACTCCTCAACTCCCCAGAAACAACCCCCAGCTAGATAAATTTCGTGCAAGTCTGCATCTTTACTCACTTCTGTTTTTTTCACTGTTTTTCCTCCTTGGCTAACTGACGCTTTCTCAATTTACGAGCTATCTGTCTGCCCTGCATTTCGCATCAATAGAAAATAGAAACCGCTTATGGCTAGGAAAAAGATCCCTGCCAAAACAAACAATTTTACTTTATCATTCATGACCTTTCTCTACTCCATTTCTTTCAATGTCTTTAAAATCATATCCTTATCCATAAAACC
>CABTAV010000134.1:0-5080 GCA_902482895.1 uncultured Streptococcus sp.
GCCAAATCGGCAAAGGGATTAAAGTAGGCGCTGAAACGCTTGGCCACGTAACCAAATACTGGAACTTTTGAAAATTTATCAACCCCGATCATAGAGATAGCTGATAAGGATAGGGCTGAAACTCCTACCAATACACCGATAAAAGCTATAAACCAACGATGAGCAATCCCACTAACTGTATACATAATCAAGGCGACTAGAGCTAGGATAGTCGCATTCCCCAGATCTGGGAAAATAGCCAAACTTCCTATCATGACTAGTAGGACAAAGCGCCAATCATTAAAAGCACGAGGAATCCATTGATTTTGAGTTAAAACTTGAAAATCGTAAATACCAATTTCATCCTGTTGTTTTGAAAAACGTTGGGCCAAGTACCAGACGATGATAATCTTCAAATACTCCGCTGGCTGAATGGTCAAAGGTCCTACTGAAATCCAACCATAGGCTCCATTGACTGGCGTACCAATTAAGCGAGCCAGAGCTAAGAGAATCAGCTCAACAAACATAACAATAAATAAAAGTCGTTCTTTTCTTAAAAAATTCAGTTTCAGCTTATATATCAAGGCAATCAATATTAAACTAAGTATCCAAAACATTCCCTGACTTCGAACCAATTGGAGGGCACTTTTACCTTCTTCGATAAGAATGGCACTGGTTGTAGAATAAACTACAATCAAGCCCAAAATAGATAAAAGTAAGTAAGGAACTAGAATAGAATAGTTTAATAGGTGCCTCTTACTAATCTTCATAGTATCACCAATCTAATGAGAACAAAAGAAATTATTCCCAAATTCCGTTTATTTTCTAGTTTTGATTGCTATTATACCATTTTTTCCGAAAGAAAAAAACTCTTACCCTTAAGATAGAAGATTTTCTCATAAGAAAAAGAGCACTTGGCTCTTTTCTGTTTTATTCTTTTGAAGAACTGCTTGAGCTTGAATCTCCACCACCAATGTATTGAGTAAAGATATTTTGGAAGGCTTGGTCTTTAACCTTGATGTTGGCTGCTTGCAATTCTTTTCCGATAATGCTTTGAACAAATGATGCGTCGTTTTGTTTTTGAGTTAAGATAACAGTTTTTAATTTTTCTTTATAGTCATCGATATTAGATGATTTTTCTGTTTTCTTAATCAGTTTAACAATGTAATATTGACTGCTGTAGGCTTGTGTTCCAGTAACACTAATCACATCAGAAACACCATTTACATCTAAAGCAAAAGCTGCTTTCTTAACTTGATCTGGTACTTCTGTTGAAGCAGAATCAAAAGTGATTTCTCCACCATTCGCTTTAGTTTTCTCATCTGTTGAATTATCTTTGGCTAATTGAGCAAAGTCTGCATCACTAGCTTTAGCTTTTTCAAGAATTTCTTTAGCTTTGTCTTCATTGTCCAAACGGATAATTTGAGCAGTCACATCAGGAGTGTATTCGTCAAAAGCCTTCTTGTAAGCATCATCTGTCAATTCAGCTTCTGCTGCTTTCTTAACTGCCAACTCAACCAATTTACTTGTACGAATTTGAGCTTTACGTGTTTCAAGAGTCATTCCTGCTTGCGATAAGACACGTTGGTAGTTCTCACCATATTGTTTCTCTTCTTCGGCAATAGTATCGTTGACTTCTTTGTCATCTACTTCTGAGCCATATTGCTTCTCAAATACTTTTTGGATGGTCATGTTCAACAATACTTGTTGAGCTGAAGGATTGCTTTTCACTTGCTCATAAAATTGATGTTCTGTGATGACATCCCCTTTCATGCTGATAAGATCTGCCCCTTCTGAACCTTTCGAACAAGCTGCTAAAGTTGCTACTGATAATAGTGTAATGGCACCTGCCAATAGTTTTTTCTTCATGTCTACTCCTTTGAGATAAGTGTTACCCTATCTATTTTACTATATTTTCTTAAATTTTTCTGAAAATCATTCGCTGTCAGGCAATTGAACATCTGCTACATTTTTACGAAGCATGAGGATGCCGTCACCCAGAGGTACTAATGTTGCGGTGAGGCCTGGATTGTCTAAGGTTGCATCAAATAGTCTTTGAAGACCTCGATAAATAGTTCGCTGACCACGACGGACTTCCATAATGTCCTTGGCAACATCACCACCTTGGAAAATATCATCCAAGACAACCACACCTCCAACGTCCAAATGTTTGAAGATTTCTGGCAGAAAGACGATGTATTTAGACTTAGCAGAATCCATAAAGACGAAATCATAGGACTCTGTCAAGGTTGATAAGACATCTACCGCATCTCCTTCTAGGAGTGTGATTTGCTTACGACTGTCAAACTGGGTAAAATTTTCCTTGGCAAAACCAATCATTTCTGGATTGCGGTCAATGGTTGTAATCTTGGCCTTTGGAGCATGTTCCGCCATCAAGAGGGCTGAAAAACCGATAGCCGTCCCAATTTCCAGAATGTTTTTAGGTTGTATGGTTTCCATGAGAAAACGGAAATAAGCAACCGTTTCATGGGGAATAATGGGAATATTTTCCTTGCGGGCAAAGTCTTCCAATTCTTTCAAAGATCCTGTGACCTGCTTTTGGCGCTGACGCATCAAGTCTACAATTTCTTCCTTGACGACAGGGCGACGCATGTTATGGTTGGCATTTTTACTATATGATTCAACCATCTTATGCCATTCCCAATTTTTCAACAAGTGCTTCAAACTCATTTAAACGACGTTCAAAGACTGCAAAGGCATCGTTGAGGTAGTCTTCCTTCTCCATATCAACTCCAGCTTTTCTCATGACATTAAGTGGATAGTCAGACTTACCTGCCTTGAGATAGTCGATATAGCGGTCACGGTCTTCTTGATTACCATGGACAATCTTTTCAGCCAAGGCTGAGGCTGCTGCAAAGCCAGTTGAATATTGGTATACATAGTAGTTATAGTAGAAGTGTGGAATGCGAGCCCACTCGTATTGGATTTCAGGATTGTCTTCCTTACTCAAACCATAATACTCTTGGTTCAAGTCTGCGTAGAGTTTATTTAGGAAATCACTTGTCAAGACTTCTCCATTTTGGTCCGCTTGGTGGATAGCGTGTTCAAACTCAGCAAATTGAGTTTGACGGAAAACTGTCCCACGGAAACCATCTAGGAAGTTATTGAGAATAGCAAAGCGCGTTGCATCATCTTCCACTTCTTCCAATAATTTCTCCGTCAAGATATTTTCATTGGTAGTTGATGCAATCTCAGCCAAGAAGATAGAATAATCTCCGTAAACATAAGGCTGCGTTTCACGAGTATAGCTTGAATGCATACTATGACCTGTTTCATGAACAAGAGTAAAGAGATTGTCTAGATTGTCCTGCCAGTTAAGAAGCATAAAGGCATTTGTATCGTAAGAACCACCAGAGTAAGCCCCTGAACGCTTGCCTTGATTTTCGTAAACATCAATCCAACGTTCGCTGAAGGCACGTTTAACACGGCTCAAGTAATCCTCACCCAATACTGCCAAGGCATCTTCTGCTTTTTTCAAGGCTTCTTGGTAGGTAAAACTGTATTCAACAGATGAAAGTGGTGTGTAGACGTCGTACATCTTGAGGTCTGAAATCCCCAAAATCTTTGAACGAAGCTCAAGGTATCGATGCAAGAGGGGCAAATACTTGCGAACTGTTGCTACCAAATTATCATAAACACTTTCTGGAACAAAATTAGCTGCTAGAGCTGCATGACGAGCACTCTTGTAGTTGCGAACTTTTGCACGATAGTTTTGAACCTTAACATTGGTTTGCAAGGTTTTGGCATAGGTATGTTGGAATTGTTCATAAGTCGCATAAAGGGCTTGATAGGCACCACGGCGAACCTCACGATTTTTAGACTCCATCAAGCGCATATAAACGCCATGTGATAATTGTACTTCGTTACCATCTTCATCTTTAACAAATGGAAAGACGATATCTGCATTATCTAAAATAGCAAAAGTTTCACTAGCCGAACCAAAAATTTCTCCAGCTCCAGCCAATAGCTCTTCTTCACGTTGTGAAAGAACGTGTTCCTTGCCTTGCAAAAGCTTGTCAAAATAGTGTTGATAAATCTGCAATTTTGGCTGAGCTTCTAAAAAGTCAGCATACTGCTTTTCACTAATTTCCATAAATTCAGGCTCATAGAATGAAAAGGCTTGGTCCAGCTGGCTGTATAGAGTCATTGCCTTGGCATAGTACTCTTGATACTTGGCTTCACGTGTGTCCTGGTCATTTTTCATATGAGCATAAACGTAAAGCTTCTCCATTTGGCGTTCCATTTCAAGAGAAAATTCAGTGATTTCAAGTAGGCTATCCGCACTATCCAAGAGATGGCCTTCATACTGGGCTACTGTCTCCAATTTTTCTGTTAACTCTTTTAAAGCTTCTTCCCAAGCTTGGTCAGTTGGGTAAATCGTTGATAGATCCCATGTATCTTTTTCATTTATTTCATGTCTTTGTAATACCATTAGATTCCTCCATCCTTTCTATTCTACCATATTTTTCAAGAAATATTGCTGATAAAAGGCTGGTGGATAAAGCTTTTGCAAATCATTTTGAGGATTTTTTTGATAATAGGTGTAAAAGTGCTGATAATAGCGAGTCAAATCTTGCTCAATTTGGCAAAAATTACCTACTAGTGGTCTTATTTGTGGATACCATTCTTTTAGTTCATAAGTCAGGAGATTTTCTCCCTTCTGATAGGCTTCTGCTTGTGCTTTCATCCAAATGGGATTTTGATAAAACAGTTGCTGCCGGATATAGCGACAGATGTCCTTATCTTGAGAAACTGTAAAATGCGATATTTTTTGTTTCTTATAGGGAAAACGTAATATCTCCAGTAGACTACCGTGACCATAGGGAAATTCCTTAATCTGATAATGGAGTTTACCTCGGAGATCTTGGTGAATCAGGTATTTGAGTCTTAAAACTTGCTTTTCACTGTCTAATTCCCAAACATAAAATCCCATATTTTGACTGAAGTATAGAAAACCTTGTTGCAGACGAGTCAAACGCTCCTTGAGCCAAAGTTTTTCCCCCAGCAACCACAGTACTTGGTAACCCTGACTACGATAGCCCTCACTACGTTCTTTAAGAACTTTTTGAGTCAAGGGACT
>CABTAV010000135.1:0-4961 GCA_902482895.1 uncultured Streptococcus sp.
TTCTTCCAGGTTTCCAATATCATTACGACGACTGGTTTTGGATATGGAGACATTACCAACTGGCCTCTCTTCTCCCAGTTTATCCTCCTCTTTCTCATGGGAATCGGTGGTTCTGCTGGATCAACCGCAGGTGGACTCAAGGTTATTCGAGGCCTCATCCTTTCAAAAATTGCTAAAAACCAAATTTTGTCAATCCTATCTCCCCACCGTGTTTTGACTCTCCATGTGAATAAAACGGTAATTGACAAAGATACCCAGCATAAGATTCTCAAGTACTTTGTCATCTATTCTATGATTTTACTAGCACTTATCTTTATTGTCAGCCTAGATAGCAATGATTTCCTGGTTGTGACCAGCGCTGTCTTTAGCTGTTTCAATAATATCGGGCCTATCCTAGGAAACACTTCTAGTTTCTCAATATTTAGCCCTATCTCAAAAATTCTCCTCTCCTTTGCAATGATTGCAGGCCGTTTGGAGATTTACCCAATCCTCCTTCTCTTTATGAAGAGAACTTGGTCTAAGAGATAAAATACAACCACACCTTGTGTCCTTGCAAAGTGTGGTGTTTTTATTTTCATACTCTTCGAAAATCTCTTCAAACCACGTCAGCTTCGCCTTGCCGTAAGTATGGTTACTGACTTCATCAGTTCTATCCACAACCTCAAAACAATGTTTTGAGCAACCTGCGGCTATCTTCCTAGTTTGCTCTTTGATTTTCATTGAGTATTATGTAATCGTTTATAGAGGAGCCAAGCCAGATAGCCACCCAAGGTATTGGTCCACAAATCATCAATCTCAAAGACGCGATTGAAATCAAAGAAAAAGTCCAAGATCAACTGCGTACACTCGATTCCAAGACTTACTAGAAAACTGAAAAGAAGAACTCTTTTTGTTTTCCTTAAGTTTGGAAAGAGATAAAGGAGTTGGAACATCAGAGGAAAAAGCAAGAAGACATTGAGGATATTTTGTAGAAAAATCCAACATAATTGTCCTATGTCACTCACCTCATCCAGTTTCCAGAGAGAATTGAAAGGAGTCAAAAGAAAAACCAGGCGTCCAAGATGCTGAATACCTGGAGTTTCCACCCCCACGGGAGAATGTTCTTGAGGAGTAAAGCAAAAATAGACAATGCAAATGCTATAGAAAATGACTCCCCAGACCAAAAGATGATTATAAGTCTTCCTCATCATTAAGGATTGACTGCTGCAACTGCTTTCTGGCGGTCGCGTTTCATTGTATTGGAACGCAATTGTCCACAAGCTGCATCAATATCAGTACCATGCTCTTGACGAACAACACAGTTAACCCCTTTTTTCTTAAGCGTATCATAGAAGGCCAGGACGCGCTCTTTGGGACTACGGCTATATTGGTCATGCTCACTAACTGGGTTATAAGGAATCAAGTTTACATAAGACAATTTCTTGATGTTCTTAAGCAATTCAGCCAATTCCAAAGCTTGTTCTACACCATCATTTACTTCATTGAGCATGATATACTCAAAGGTTACACGACGATTGGTTGTTTCGATATAGTACTCAATAGCAGCAAAGAGTTTTTCAATCGGAAAGGCACGGTTAATCTTCATGATGCTTGAGCGCAGTTCATTATTAGGTGCGTGAAGGGAAACGGCAAGATTGACCTGAACTCCTTCATTAGCAAAATCACGAATTTTATGGGCCAAACCTGAAGTTGAAACCGTAATGTGACGAGCACCGATTGCCATTCCCTTGTCATCATTGATAGTACGAACGAAATTCAAGACATTGTTGTAGTTATCAAATGGTTCACCAATTCCCATGACAACGATATGGCTGACGCGTTCATCCTGACCACGCTCATCAAAGTATTTCTGAACCAGCATGATTTGCGCTACAATTTCCCCATTATTGAGGTCACGTTGTTTCTTAATCAAACCAGAAGCACAGAAGGTGCAACCGATATTACAGCCGACCTGAGTGGTCACACAGACAGACAAACCATAGTGTTGTCTCATCAACACTGTCTCAATTAACATACCATCAGGCAACTCAAAAAGATATTTGACTGTCCCATCAGCAGACTCTTGAACGATACGTTGTTTCAAGGGATTGACCACAAACTGGTCATTAAGCTTCGCAATCAAATCCTTAGAAAGGTTGGTCATTTCTTCAAATGACTGGACACGTTTACGGTAAAGCCATTCCCAGATTTGGTCTGCACGGAATTTCTTTTCTCCCTGCTCCAAAACCCATTCCTGCATGGTTTGACGTGTTAAACTATAAATTGACGGTTTCATTTCTTCTCCTTATTTTCTACTCACTTCTGACGAATGACAAAATGACGTTGTCTCTTGTCCTCTTTCTGAGAATGCTGGTCTTTCTGACGACGTCTATTTTTCTTATCTGCATTCGGTTTTCGTTTGGTTTGAGCCTGTTTCTTTCCTTTTCTAGAAGGCGTTTCTTCTTCCTTCTTACGCATTTTCTTGTCAAATGATGCTCGCTTAGGGGCTTCATTTTCTAAGACAAAATAGGCACAACCATAACTACAATACTCTAAAAGATAGTCTTGTAAACGACTGATTTTTTCAAGATTTTCCTCTGTTCGGTCATCCTTATAAAAACCTCGTAGGCGAAGCTGTTCGTTGCTCCAGTCTCCCACGATATAATCAAACTTTGTTAAGACTTCTGAAAAACGCTGATTAAAAGCCGTCACATCGAAGGCATCCTTGATATTTTCCACCAAGGAAAAAGCTATCCCTTCCGTTTCTACCTTGTCCCCGTGTAAATGGAACTCAGGACCAGGAAACTTGTTATAGTTGTATAATTCAGGTGCAATTTCTTTTCGCATAGATATCCTTTTTCCACGATTACTTAATACTTTATTCTACCATAATTTCTAGCAGTTAGCACGTTTCTCATAAAAATGAAAAAAGTCTGACGATTTTGTCAGACCAAAATAATATAACCTTAAAAAGAGAAGAACAATTCTTCCCTCCAACCATCATTATTTAGCAGCTGCGTACAATTCATCTACTTTGTTCCAGTTAATCACTGAGAAGAAAGCTTTGATGTAGTCAGGACGCACGTTGCGGTATTTCACGTAGTAAGCATGTTCCCAAACGTCCAAGCCCAAGATTGGTTTTTTACCTTCTGAAATTGGTGTGTCTTGGTTTGCTGTTGAAGTCACTTCAAGTTTACCTTCTTTGTTGACAACCAACCATGCCCAGCCAGAACCAAAACGAGTTGTTGCTGCTGCAGTGAAGGCTGCTTGGAATTCTTCAAATGAACCAAATGTTGCATCGATTGCTGCTGCAAGTTCTGCTGATGGAGCTGTTTTTTCAGGAGTCATCAATTCCCAGAAAAGAGCGTGGTTCAAGTGTCCACCACCATTGTTAATAAGTGCTTGACGGATATCAGCTGGGATAGATTCTACATCAGCAAGCAAGGCTTCAAGATCTTCACCGATTTCAGGGTGTTTTTCAAGAGCTGCATTAGCATTGTTGACATAAGTTTGATGGTGTTTGTCATGGTGCAAGTGCATTGTTTCCGCATCGATGTATGGTTCCAAAGCGTCGTATGCATATGGAAGTTCTGGTAAGATAATAGCCATCTGTAATACCTCTTTTTCTTTCTATATGAAAATGATAACGCAAACATTCACTTTTTTCAAGTTTTTTGCTTATAGATAAGGAAATCACTGAGATACTTTCTAATAAAACAAGCAAATCAGCAAGAAACCCACGACAAGATAATCTTGACGCAGGTTGTAGTTTCAAAAAAATGTCAATTGACCTGACTAGCAATCTGTAAAAGTGCCTTTTCAAAAAGGAAACTCTTTTCATAAAGACCTGTCTTAATCTGATAGTCTGTCTCAATCAAATAAGAAATAGCTTGCTTCAAAAAGCTCAAGGAAAGTCCTCGTGAATCCCTCAGCGCAAACTTGATTTGATAGGGATTAGGATTGCGTCCGAGAAAACTACCTAAACTACTTGCAATCTGCGATTCTGTTTGCCCAGACTCCGCCAAAATTTTCACCTGAGTAAAAGTCCGAAATTGTCCTAGCATGACTGCAATCAGTTTAATTTCATCTTCCCCTTGCAATGTCAAGTCTCTAACCAAATCTCGCGCCTGGTCCATCTTTTTAGTCAGAATAAACTGAGTTAAATCAAAAATATTGTCCTGCAAGGTCTTGGGAATTGCGTTAACAATATCCTCTTCCTCGATAACAGAGTCTTCCTTATAGGACTGTAAAAAGAGGAGATTTTTCTGGATTTCGCTAAATTGAAAACCCGACTTGATGAGAAGATTTTCAAAAGAATGATTGGTAAAATGCAGACCTTGTTTCTGGCTCCACTTTTGGAAATACTGACGCAATTCTTGTTCTTTGGCTTCTACTGCATCAAAGACATGAGCATCACGCTTAAGTAATTTAACCAACCGCCTTTTGCTATCCATTTTTCCTTCCACAAAGATTAACAGCTTGGTTGTTGGTGAAGGATTGTCAAGATATTCTTCAAATGACTTGAGCTCATCATCTGTCAAAAAGCGCTTTTTAGCAGTCGTGATATCAACAAAATGATCCAATATCACGATTTTCTCATCTGCAAAGAAAGGAAGGCTGACCAACTCCAGTTCTACATCTTTGTAAACTACTTCTTTCATATCAAAGTAGGCAAAGTTAAGGTCGGCAGAATCATAGCCAATTTGTTTCAACACTTGACTCTTCATAACTTCAAACTGACCCTGATCTGTCCCTGTAAATAGGCTCAGACTAGGTAAATTTGATAAAGTCAACTTCTGACTTTCTTCAATGGCTAGCATCTTCTCTCCTTTCTTCTGATTTTTTAATGAATTTAATCAATATAGCGCAATTTCCCACGGAAATCTTCTAGGCTTTCGTACCCTTTTTCCGCCATGATTGCTTTCAGTTCATTGGTAATACGATCAAAAGCACCAACTCCTTCTTTGTGAAGGGTAGTTCCC
>CABTAV010000136.1:0-4936 GCA_902482895.1 uncultured Streptococcus sp.
GAATTTACGGGATATTATTTGGTAAGAGATAGTGCTAGCAAGGAACTTTCTGTTGATAAGGTAGAGTCGCCAGCATTATCTCAAAAGGAGGACAGTTCAGAATCTCAATCTAAGAAGATTGTACCACAGACTGCATCTCAATTTGACTCGACTGAAGATCTTGTGCAATCTCCTCAACCATCTTACGCAGTTGAGCCCGTTTTAAATCCATCTCCTGAAAAAAGTATGAATATTGAGTCTAAAAAAGTACCGGATGAAGGAATGAAAACTGTTATTGAAGACAAGCCAGAACTGGAAGTTAGGGTAGGGGAGATAGAGTTTGAAACTCAATTTCAGTCTGACCCAACTCTGGCTAAGGGAGAAAAAAGAATTTCTATAGAAGGTGCCAAGGGACAAGAACGAATCTTAACAGAAGTAAGGGTTATCGATGGTGTTGTTACGCGAAATGAAGTAGGGAGAGAAGTACTTCGTGAACCGGTTACTCAGGTGATTCTGGTCGGGACAAAAGAGAAGGCATCTCAAGAAAATGGCATAAGCACAGCCCCAGAAGTACAACCCACTCTCCCCTCTTATGAAGGTGGCGTTTCCGGCGAGTCCTTGGTGGAACCCCCCCTTCCATCTTATGAGGGCGGTGTTTCTGGCGAATCCTTGGTGGACCCCCCCCTTCCTTCTTATGAAGGTGGTGTTTCCGGCGAATCGTTGTTAGAACCTTCTCTTCCTTCTTATGAGGGCGGTGTTTCCGGTGAACCTTCGGTAGAGCTGCCTCTTCCATCATATGAGGGCGGTGTTTCTGGTGAACCTGAGATACAGGAGGCTCTCCCAGAGTATAAAGAAGACACTCAACTTCCTCAGACCAAAGTAGAGACAAAAGCTGTTCCTTATGAAACAATTTATGAAAAGAATGAGGCACTAGACCACGGCGTTACAAGAGTAAAGATTCCGGGTGTTGAGGGACAAGAACAAGTTACTACTACCTATACTAAAGATCAAACAAGTGGAAATATTTCTGAGAGTAAAACTGTCAAAATAGTAGCTAACAAAGTTGATCAAGTTGTAGAAGTTGGAACTAAACCGAGTGTTGAAACTACTGTCCTATCTCATAAAACGATTTACCAAGTGAATCCTGCTTTGGAGTTCAGAAAAGAGGAGGTAGCGGTTGCAGGGCGTGATGGTTCGGTGGAAACTAGGACGACTTATCAATTAGATAAGGCAACAGGTCAGGTGACGGTATCTGACACTACTAGACAAGTAAATCCAGCAGTCGATAAAGTGATTCAAGTTGGTAATGTGGAAAAAGTAATTCAACCGATTGATGTTACTGAGGAGCGAAGAGAGGATTCTTCACTTGCTAAAAATATAGAAAAGGTAGCATCTGAAGGAGAAGTTGGTGAGAATACACATACAAGAACCTACGCTATCAATGAACAAACTGGTGAATTGGTTAATCCTCAAGAAGTGAGTCAAATAACAAAATCAATGAAACCCAGAGTTATTTTAGTTGGTAGTCAGGAGGATAAACCACACTTACTTCCGGCTAATAGTGAGAGAGAAGATGCTGTGGATGTGTCTGCTCTTACCACAAGCGCGAGATCAGTAGATTTCTTAAATGACAGTAAATTAAAAGCACAGTTAGAGCCTACCTATGATCCTCGAGATATTATAACAAAGAGAATTGCGCTCAGAAAAACACACCCAAATATCACTGACCAAGAGGTCAAAGATATGTTGCGTACAGAGTATCTTCAAAAACTGTCAATTCAAGAAAGCTTTGATCAGATGAAGACGCAAGCTGAGTCAAGTTTCAAAAAGATTGCCTCTCATACTTTGGGGATTATAGGAGATACCCCTGAAAATCGCAACAAGGTCAAACAAGAGCTGGAGCAATACAAAGAGCAGATCTTGTTGGGACTGTCTTATATCAATCGTTTTTATAATATTCAATTTGGGGACACGAATATTCGTGATATTCTGGCCTTTAATCCAAGTTCATTTGGCAATAAGACGATGACAGCCTTGGATAGTTTGAAAAAATTAGGGTCCATGTCTTATGAAGAGATGAAATTGACCAATAGTCCTCAAACATTTACAAAATACTTATCTACTATTGCAGGTAAGGCTAGTTTGAAGGAATTTTTAGACAGCAATCGCCAACTCTTTACGTCAGATGATGCGGATACTTGGCTTAAAAAATCTAGCCAAGCTATGATTGTCGACAAACCATCTAAAGAAAATCCTTCAGCGTATGTCGGGCTATATAGCAAGTTGACAGCTGGGGAAAAGGATCCTCGTAAACAAGAGGCTAATATGGCTGCTATTTTGGGACTTTTGAATGTGAAAGAACCACATGTTTACGTGATTAGTAATATGGCGACGATTACTTACGGTAACATTGGTTCCTATATAGATACTTCTCTTGCCCAGTCTAATCCAACTAAGTATCAGGCTGAGCTTGCTAGAGTCAAGTCTTTAATTGAAAAAGCGGCTGGGCAACAAGCCAACTATGTTGATACTCTTTATCGTATAACAAAACCAGAAAATCGTGATAAGTTGCTGACAAATCGCTTGATTATTGATACGATGAAGAAATATACAAGTAATCCGAATACCCAGATTGATAACACTTGGTCACCAGCTATTGGTAGTGGGGCTGATAAGGGGGTCGACCAGTTTATGACTCCTATGAATTACTATTCTCCAGTAAGTAAGGTGGGAGCTGAGGCCAATGGATTAGGTGTCCGTTACTTTATAGATAGGGTTTTGGATGATAGAGGTTCAGCGACTTATTCTCATGAAATGACGCACTTACTAGATAAAACGGTCTTGTTTAATAATCACGGTCGTCGAGATGGTACAGGAGCAGAGTTTTATGCGCGTGGTATTTTTGAAAACTCCTATAATCCAGAAAAAGATACTTATTTCAATCTCAATTTTGTATATGATGAGAGTAATAAGAATGGATTTTACAATAAAACACCTGATCGATTTAAAACGGCAGAAGATTTGCAATCTTACATGAAGGGAAGTTTTGATGTTCTTTATACTCTAGATTACCTAGAAGCAGATGCAAGTAGAAACTTATCTGCAGAAGACAAGATGAGTTATTTCAAAAAAATAATGCCAATCACTTCAACAGGTTCTAGAACTTGGGTAGATTACCGTAATCCAGCAGTTAAACCGACTCATAAGAGTGAGGAGATTCAAGCTCTGACCTTAGAAGATGCCAAAAAATTGACAGATATTGATAGTTTGATTGACAATCATATCATGGTTAATCGTTATATCATTGCTGGTTTTTCAGATAAAGGTAAGATTGCAGCAAATGGTTACTATACTGTTGATATGTTTGATACAATTTTTGGAGTTAGTGAAAATGATAAAGGTATGAGTGGGGATATTACATTCAGAAAACAAGCCTTTGAATTGATGGCTGCTTTGGGCTATTATGAAGGATTTGTTCCTTATGTTTCAAATCAATATAAACAAGCAGCAGAGGCTGAAAACAAGCCTTTATCTGATACTTACATTTTCAATAAAATTTTGAATGGTAAGAGCTATGCTGAGTTCAAAAAAGCACAGATCAAGGAAAGAGTGGATAGGCTCAATCAATTGAAACCTTTGACAATCCAATATGAAGGTCAGGAAATAAGTCTGACAAGCCAGAAGTTAAGTGAATTGATGCAGAAAGCTGTCCAAGAGGAGTTGAAACAGATTAAGGTAGGCAAAACAACTGCTCACACCTATAGCTTTATCGAAACACCCGTTCAAAAACTGAAAAAAGCGATTTATAAAGCTTATCTCAAAGATTCAGATGACTTTAGACAATCGATTTACAATAGCTAAGACAAAAGGAACATCTCTCTGGAATGAATATTCAGAGGGGTGTTTTTTGGTTCTTGTCAGATTTGATACTCAATGAAAATCAAAAAGCAAACTAGGAAGCTAGTCGCAGGTTGCTCAAAGTCCAGCTTTGAGATTACAGATAAAACTGACGAAGTCAGCTCAAAACACCGTTTTGAGGTTGTAGATAAAACTGACGAAGTCAGCTCAAAACATGGTTTTGAGGTTGTAGATAAGACTGACGAAGTCAGTAACTATACCTACGGTAAGGCGACGCTGACGTGGTTTGAAGAGATTTTCGAAGAGTATGACCTTGTTTCTTGAAAATGACAGTTTATATGAACATGGAGTGATTTTCAGACTTCTCCACAAATTATAGCATCTTTTCTAAGGATTTAGGGAGTGATGGAGGAAGTATTGAAAGCGCTTTTGTTTTGTGATATAGTCAAATTGATAGACTTGTTTAAAGAGGAATGCTTGTATGAGAAGAGAAGAAGTTTTACGAAATCACTGGTTTTTTAGTCAAGAGGTGGGGAAAGAAGATGCCTTGGCACCGGATTTTCAGAGGGAAAATTGGCAGGCTATTCAAGTACCACATGACTGGAGTATTTACAATGATTTTGACCAGTATTCGCCAGCGCAAAATGAGGGTGGCCAGTTAAACGGGGGTCAAGCCTGGTATCGGACGCAGTTCTACTTGGAAGAAGATGCCAGTCTTGTTTCGGTGCGTTTACTCTTTGATGGGGTTTACATGAATGCCCAAGTCTATATCAATGGGCAAGTGCTGGGCTATTATCCCAGTGGCTATACGCCCTTTTCTTATGATATAACGCCTTATCTAAGAAATGATGGGACAGCCAACCAGCTTGCGGTTTTTGTGGAAAATCAGCAACCTAGCAGTCGTTGGTACTCTGGTAGCGGTATTTACCGAGAAGTAAAATTATTGATTACAGATTCGGTGCATCTGGATTTGTATGGGATTAAGATAGAAAGTCCCAAGCTCAAGGAACAAAGAGATGGATGGGTGGAAACTCAGCTTGAAAGTAAGGTTTCAAATGACGGACCTCAGTCCGTGTCGGTGTATTTGGAGCAGAGTATC
>CABTAV010000137.1:0-4837 GCA_902482895.1 uncultured Streptococcus sp.
TGAATCTCAAGACCTGGTGCTTCTGTCGCTGCAATCATAATCAAGGCTGGGTCAGACACGATAACTGCCGCGATTCCGATATCACGTAGTTTACGGAACCACTCACCAGCACCAGCTTCATTTCCTTCGTGCATAACCATGTTTGCAGCCACATAGACCTTAGCTCCATACTTGGTTGCAAACTGTACGCCTTCTTCCATCTGTTCAAAGGTAAAGTTTCCGGCACGGCTACGGAGACCATAGGCCTGACCACCGATAAAGACAGCATCTGCTCCATATTGAACAGCTACCTTTAGCTTCTCTAAAGTCCCTGCAGGTGATAAAACCTCAGGACGTTTTAATGTTTTTGTCATGTTTTCTCCTATTTGCAATATAAAAGTTTGACGTTTTTCCTTCTCATTTTATAGTAAATAAGCCATAAAATCAAGCCTAGACAGATTGTTTTGACAATTCTAATCTTTTAAGAAAGCAAAAAAACTAGCCTTTCTAGACTAGTTATTCTCAAGATAAAATTCAAAACGTTCGCCTACATATTGACTTTTTACGTATTCAAAAGCTGTCCCATCTTCCAGGTAGGAAACCTGAGTTAATCCAAGAATAGCATGTCCTCTTTCAACTTCCAAATAGTGAGCAATCTTTTCTTTAGCTAGGCGAGCATAAATAGTCTGTTGTGATTTACCAATACGATAGCCATGTTTTTGTAGAGTTTGGAAGAAATGACTGGTAATTTCTTCTTTTTTAAAGTTCTTAATAAATTTCTCAGGAATGGATGCAACTTCATAAACCAGAGGAACTTGGTCAGCATAGCGTACCCGCTCCATTCGGATAATATTCTCCGTTGGAGAAATTCCTAGCTTGGCAACTTCCTGCTCATTGGGAATGGTTTTTCTGTAGGAAATGAGTTGACTAGAGGGTACTTTACCTTGGGACTTAACAATTTCAGTAAAACTGGTTGTCCCTCGCATCTTTTCTTGTACTCGAGTACTGGAAACAAAGGTGCCGCTTCCTACACGGCGCTCTAAGACGCCTTCTTCGACTAATAGAGATACGGCTTGTCGGAGGGTCATGCGACTGACCGCAAACTGCTCTGCTAAATCTCTTTCACTGGGAAGCCTCTCACCAATAGCCCAACGGTGCTCGTCAATGTCCTTTTTAATCTGATCATGGATTTTTATATAAGCGGGTAGCATATTTTTCACTTCATTTCTATCTTTTCTCTATTGTACCCCAATAAACTAGAAAAAGTCAAACTTCGCCTTGTTTATACTCTTCGAAAATCTCTTCAAACCACGTCAGTTCTATCTGCAACCTCAAAACAGTGTTTTGAGCAACCTGCGGCAAGCTTCCTAGTTTGCTCTTTTATTTTCATTGAGTATTAGTTGGTAATTCGCCCTTATTTGTGATAGAATATTGGAAAAAGATATTTCTTTTGAGAAAGGAAAAAGATGAGCAACATTTCAACTGATTTGCAAGATGTAGAAAAAATCATCGTATTGGACTATGGTAGCCAATACAACCAGCTGATTTCACGCCGTATCCGTGAGATTGGTGTTTTTTCAGAACTAAAAAGCCATAAAATTTCAGCTGCTGAAGTTCGTGAAATCAATCCTGTAGGAATTATTCTATCAGGTGGTCCTAACTCTGTATATGAAGATGGTTCATTTGATATTGACCCAGAAATCTTCGAACTTGGAATTCCTATTTTGGGAATTTGTTACGGTATGCAGTTATTGACCCATAAACTTGGAGGAAAAGTTGTTCCTGCAGGTGATGCTGGAAATCGTGAATACGGTCAATCAACTCTTACTCACACTCCATCAGCTCTTTTTGAATCAACACCAGACGAGCAGACTGTTTTGATGAGCCATGGTGATGCGGTCACTGAGATTCCTGCTGACTTTGTTCGTACTGGAACATCAGCTGACTGCCCTTATGCAGCCATTGAAAACCCAGATAAACACATTTACGGTATCCAATTCCACCCAGAAGTTCGTCATTCTGTATACGGAAATGATATCCTTCGTAACTTTGCCCTTAACATCTGTAAGGCTAAAGGCGACTGGTCAATGGATAACTTCATTGATATGCAGATCCAAAAAATTCGTGAAACCGTCGGTGATAAACGTGTCCTTCTTGGTCTATCAGGTGGTGTTGACTCTTCAGTTGTTGGAGTTCTTCTCCAAAAGGCTATTGGCGATCAATTGATTTGTATCTTCGTAGACCACGGTCTTCTTCGTAAAGGAGAAGCGGACCAAGTTATGGACATGCTTGGTGGTAAGTTTGGTTTGAATATCGTCAAAGCAGACGCTGCTAAACGTTTCCTTGATAAACTTGCTGGCGTTTCTGACCCTGAACAAAAACGTAAAATCATCGGTAACGAGTTTGTGTATGTATTCGATGACGAAGCAAGCAAGCTCAAAGATGTGAAATTCCTTGCTCAAGGTACGCTTTACACAGACGTGATCGAGTCTGGTACAGATACAGCTCAAACTATTAAGTCACACCACAACGTGGGTGGTCTTCCAGAAGACATGCAATTTGAATTGATCGAACCACTCAACACTCTCTATAAAGATGAAGTTCGTGCCCTTGGTACAGAGCTTGGTATGCCAGACCATATCGTATGGCGCCAACCATTCCCAGGACCAGGACTTGCTATCCGTGTCATGGGTGAAATCACTGAAGAGAAACTTGAAACTGTTCGTGAATCAGACGCTATCCTGCGTGAAGAAATTGCCAAAGCTGGCCTTGACCGCGATATCTGGCAATACTTCACTGTTAACACAGGCGTTCGTTCAGTCGGTGTTATGGGTGACGGTCGTACATATGACTACACGATTGCAATCCGTGCTATCACTTCTATCGATGGTATGACTGCTGACTTTGCCAAAATTCCTTGGGAAGTCCTTCAAAAAATCTCAGTACGTATCGTAAACGAAGTGGATCACGTTAACCGTATCGTCTACGATATTACAAGTAAACCACCTGCAACAGTTGAGTGGGAGTAAATGAATGATAAATAAAAAGGCTTTGAAATCAATGTTTCAGAGCCTTTAAGAAAATAATCGCAAACAATTTGCAAACAAAGGAGAAATTTAATATGAATGAAGATATTTTTATTAACACAGTTCTTGAAAAATTACCTAACATAGAAAATAAAGAGGCTTGGGAATTACTTGGTTTCATAAATAAGAATAGGGATGTTTTTCCATTCGGAAGTGATTCGAAAATAATTGGAAGATTATTTGAAGTGATTGTGTATCCATATTTACTTCAAGTTGCAGATGAATTAGGATATGAGTTGCATGAATCTAAACAACAAACTGTATATCCTGATTTTTACTTCTTAAAACCTAATGGAAAAAGAATAGCATTAGATGTAAAAACAACATATCGTCAATTCAATAAAGAAAATGAAATTAAAGCTTTTAATTTTACAGCTGGAAGTTTTACTAGTTACTTAAGAAATGGAACTAAAAATATTGATGGTAATTATAGTGATTATGATAAGCATTATATTCTAGGCTTTCTATATTCAAGGAATGAAAGTGCAAGTATTAGAAAAGTTAATTTAGAATCAGAAGACATTTCTTCAATAGTACCAGCTTATAAAGATGTAGAATATTTTGTTCAAGAAAAATATAAAGTAGCTGGTACAAGTAAAGGAAGTGGAAATACAGATAATATTGGAACCTTTAAATCTAAAATAATTAAGGATTTTCAAGATGGTAATGGTCCTTTTAGTAAATTAGGGAACGACCTTTTCCATATTTATTGGGGAAATTTTCCTAAATATAAAGATTCTCAAGAAGTAAAAGATAAACTCTTTAATAACTTAGAGACATTTACAGAGTGGGGAAAAGAAACTAAACAATTATCAACCGAACAATTAACACGACTTGAAAAATATTTATCAGTTGAAACAAATAAAGAATGTGAATAATAATAAAGAGCCTGAGACAAAATAGTTCTCAACCACAAAAAAGCTAGAATCCGTTGCTTTTTTTGAAGACAAGAGACTATTGTCCCAGATTCTTTTTATTTAGAATAATAGAATTTGTTGTTGTTCGTGATAAACTTCTTCTAAATTCAAATGTTTTTCACTTATTACTAAAGCTTCTATCATTTTATTTCTATTAGATTCTTTTGCTCCTAAGTGATAAAAATGTTCAGTAGTCAATAACTTCCCGTCAGTCCATTTTTCCATATGTGTATTTTTTCTGTATTGATTTTCATACCACATACTAAAAGCGTATCCAGCTTTTCCTTTTTGAGTAAGTTCTGCAAGTAATACTGCATATTCTTCACTCCAAGAATCGTAATACCCATCATAACGATTGATATATGGAGGGTCTAAATAAACAAAGTCATTTTCTTTCATCATCTTAAACGCTTCAGTAAAGGGCATACAGATAAATTGCCAATCTTTACCCTTCATTATTTTTTCAACCCATGCAACTTGATTTACAATTTTTGTAATTAATGCTTTTTGAAATCTCTCTGGTTTTCGCCCAAAAGGAACGTTATAATTCCCTTTATTATTAAAACGTATCATACCATTAAAATTTGAACGTTGTAAAAATAGAAAATCTAGGGAGCTATGTTCTTCGTTAAATCTATCTCTGACTTCATAATAATAAGAGGTCTTATCAGCTGGTGTACTAGATAGTTTAGTTGCTTCATTTTCTAAAAAAGTTCTAACTGTTTTAGAAGTAATCTTCTTTGATTGAATATCTTTGTAAAATTGAATGATGTAGGGGTTGGTATCACTAAAAATAGCCCTCTGAGGCTCTAAATTAAAACCTACTACACCAGAACCCATAAACGGTTCAAAGTA
>CABTAV010000138.1:0-4822 GCA_902482895.1 uncultured Streptococcus sp.
GCCCTGGGACAAACCACCCGTTTGACGGGTGGTCATGATTCATCTTATCTTCCGCTTATACCCTGCCCAGCCTGCCAAGACAAGCAAAGCAAGGTTAAAGATGATAAAGAAAGTCGTAAAACCAAATAATCCATTCTGTGCTAAATCTTCCGTGTAAAGTTCAGCCTCTGTAAAGAGAAGATAGAATCCATATACCTCAGTAAAGAGAGTAGCACAGGCTAGTCCAATTAAAAACAATCCACTAGCCAGAACTATGAGAATCTAGAGAATCAAGGCAATCATGCCCACGACTATGAGAATAAGAGGAAGAATCAGAAAATCTGTCATAAGGCTCCTCCTAGTCTACCATGCGACGATAAAAGTCTGCGTCCTAGCAGATGTCTCAAAAACTATCTTACTGACAATCCAGACGCTTATTTGACTGAGATAGCTACTGAATTCGGATGTCACCCAACTACCATTCACTATGCTCTTAAAGCTATGGGGTACACTCGAAAAAAAAGAACCACACCTACTATGAACAAGATCCAGAAAAAGTAGCTTTATTTCTTAAAAATTTTAATAGTTTAAAGCACCTAGTACCTGTTTATATTGATGAAACAGGATTCGATACTTATTTTTATCGAGAATATAGTCACTCATTAAAAGGTCAGATAATAAGAGGTAAAGTATCTGGAAGAAGATATCAGAGGATTTCTTTGGTTTCAGGGCTAACAAATAGTGAGTTAATCGCTCCAATGACTTACGAAGAAACAATGACGAGCGACTTTTTTGAAGCTTGGTTTCAGAAGTTTCTCTTACCAATATTAAATATACCATCAGTTATTATTATGGATAATGCAAGATTCCATAGAATGGGTAAGCTAGAACTCTTGTGTGAAGAGTTTGGGCATAAACTTTTACCTCTTCCTCCCTACTCACCTGAGTACAATCCTGATTGAGAAAACATGGACTCATATCAAAAAGCACCTCAAAAAGGTATTACCAAGTTGCAATACTTTTTTTGAGGCTCTTTTGTCTTGTTCTTGTTTCAATTTACTATACAACACAGATGAACTACATGCCTGTCGCACCTAGAAAATCCTAGTTTGGTTGAACCAAACTAGGATTGTTTTGTCTTGAAATGGTAGTAGGCACCCAACATACCTGCTGTGTTTTGGTGATGGGCAAATTCTAATCGTGTTTTTTCAGCTAGGCTTGGTACCAAGGCATCTTTTAAGGCTGTGCGAATTTTTGGTTTGAGGATAGCCTCTTGCCCCATAATACCGCCACCTAGAATGACCACTTCTGGATTGGCCACATAACAAATATTTGCCAAACCTTTTCCAAGGTAAACTACCATGCGGTCAATACCAGCCATACAAATCTTGTTGCCTTCGGTAGCTTCCTTAAAGATGCGTCGGCCATTCCACTGGTCAACTGAATCTCCATGAGCTGCTGCTACATACTCCACCAAGGCTGTCGTAGAAGCAAGATCTTGGAAAGAACCATCCTGCATATGCATATAGCCAACTTCACAGGCGGAATTGCTAAATCCATGGAAGACTTTCCCATCCATAATCAAACAACCACCGATACCTGTTCCAATAGTCAGGCAAAGGGTGACACTCGCTCCCTTACCTGAACCAGATACCGCTTCAGCAAGACCTGCACAGTTGACATCATTTTCAATCTCACAAGGAATCGCAAAGCTAGTCTCGATTTCCTTCTTGAACTGGGTGCCTGCATAGTTAGGGATTTGAGGTCCAGCATAGAAAATTTCACCCTTGTCAGGATCTACCATCCCTGCAGAAGAAATGGCAACACCTGCTACTGGGCCTTTTTCTAAATAACTAGCTACGATATCTTTGGTCTTTTGTAAGATATGAGGTCCACCCTTATGCGCCTCTGTTGGCATTTCATGGGATTCAACAAGTTGGCCTTCTTGGTCGATCAAACCATATTTGATGTTGGTTCCACCGATATCAATTGCAATGTAGTTAGTCATAAATACCTCCTTATGAATTAGAGGAAGCGCTCCTTAGTTTCACGAATCAAGGCTGCAGCTGCTTCTACAACTGGACGATCTTCTTCAGTCACTGGTGTCAATGGTGAACGAACAGAACCAATGTTCAGTCCTTCATTGATTTTCAAGACTTCTTTAATGACACCATACATATTTCCATGTGCAGCAGTCAATTTGCCAATGATAGCGTTGATAGCATACTGCAATTCACGCGCTGTTTCCAAATCTTTGTCCGCAATCAATTGGTTGAGTTTCAAGAAGAGTTCTGGCATAGCACCGTAAGTACCACCGATACCAGCCTTAGCACCCATGAGGCGACCACCTAGGAACTGTTCATCAGGACCATTAAAGACGATATGATCTTCCCCACCAAGGCTGACAAAGGTTTGGATATCTTGAACTGGCATAGAAGAGTTCTTCACACCGATAACACGAGGATTTTTCAACATTTCTGTGTAGAGACTTGGAGTCAAAGCAACACCTGCCAATTGAGGAATGTTGTAAATCACGTAGTCTGTATTTGGAGCTGCAGAACTGATATCGTTCCAGTATTTAGCAACTGAGTATTCTGGTAAGCGGAAGTAAATTGGTGGAATTGTTGCAATGGCATCTACACCCAAGCTTTCTGCATGACGAGCTAGTTCCATACTATCTTTAGTATTATTGCAAGCAACATGGGCAATAATAGTCAACTTCCCTTTGGCAACTGCCATGACTTCTTCCAAGATTAACTTGCGGTCTTCAACGCTTTGGTAGATACATTCACCAGAAGAACCATTGACATAAAGACCTTGAACACCTTTATCAATGAAGTATTGAACCAAGGCACGCGTACGCTCTGGACTTACTTCTCCTTGATCATCATAACATGCGTAAAAGGCTGGAATGACACCTTCATATTTTTTTAAATCTGACATAGATTTTCTCCTAAGTTTTCTTTTTTTCTGCTAAAAGCAGGATTTATTCTTTACGTGTTTAGTATACACCTTGTGAAAAACGCTTTCAATATCTTGTGTACACTTAGATTTTAGTTTCGATATGTATTTTGAAATGTTTATGGCTTGAAAGTAGTTTCAGAAACAAGCCATCCTATTGGTATTTTGCGAAAATTTTCTCCATCAATCCAGTCTGGATAAAGACCAAGAGTCCAAACCCAAAAAGTAGGAAGGCTGAGCCACCTAAAAGTAAACTGAAGGCGGACAGATAAAGAACCATCACAATGAGAAAGAGAATAACTAACATGAGAAAGAACCAAGGAAAGTTGAAACTTGCCAAGATAAGTCCTTTTTGTAGCACTTCTTTCCAAGTCAAATCATAGCGCGCAGCTATAGGGTAGCTAGCCAACATCACGATAGTGAGGAAGATAAGAACGCCTAGACAGATAGCTTTCACCATTTGGAAAGGCATAGCTGTCTGACCCCAGAAGAGATAGAGATCTAGAAGGCTTAATGAAACAATGCCCAACTCAAGCAAACCTAACTGAAGACCTAGCTTCAGATTTTGCTTGAAAGCTCTTAGATAGATTCTAAAGACAGGCACACGTCTGCTCTTCTTAATCTCAAACATAGTCTCGTAAAGGCTAATTTTAGCAACTCCAACCGTCACGATGGGTAAACAAGAGACGACAAAAAGAAGATTGGCTGTCACGATATCCAAGACCTTCTCACTAAAACGCATGAGAAAGTTATCTGTATCAAATGCTGCCTTGATAAGGCTTACTCCTTTTTGTGCCATGTTTGCTCCTCCTGATTTTTTAGTCAATCAAAATTTTAAAGAGATATTTGCGAACCTTCTGTTCCATACCTGCATAGCCATTTGGCTGGTGTGGTTCTCCTGGAAAGAAAATCGCAAAATTGTGATAACCCAACAAGAGTGGGTAGTGTTCATGACAATGAACAAAGCCAATGTCACTTGCTTCGTCGAATGCTACTGCCTCGTCTTTGATACGTGAACCGTAGCTCGAATATTCATGTCCTTCTACCAGCAAATGCAAATCTGCATAGTTTTTATGATGCTCAAATTGATCATTTTCAGCTTGATTGAGGACATTTTCCTGCACAACTAGAAAGACCTTGTCCCCGTCAATCTCATACTTACCTAATTCAAATGAATCTTTACGATGCTGGTAGAGATAGTCGATAGCCTTGTCTAGATTGGGATGAATTCCTTTGTAAAAGGTGATGTTTTTCAAATCGTCAAAAATCATACTCTTTCCTTCGTTTCTGATAGTTAACTAAAATCATTCTTAAGTTGATAAGTGTCTAACAAAATATCTAAGGTAAGCAAATACCCAACATTTTGTAGACACTTATAACTCTATATTTCCATAGCATGTCAAGACCACTTCCGCAATCTTGATATACTAGTTTACTTTTCTTATCCTTTAACAGCTCCCATAGTAATACCCTGAGTGAAGGATTTTTGGAAGACTAGGAAGACTGTTACGATTGGAACTGCTGCAAGAGCGGCACCTGCCATGATCAAACCATAGTTGGTTGCCATTTCAGCTTGCATAGTTGCAACCCCAAGTGAGATGGTCAAGTTTTGACGTGAAGTCAACATAACCAACTGCATGAAGTAGTCGTTCCATGTATTGATGAAGGTAAAGATTGCAAGGGCTGCAAATCCTGGTTTCACAATCGGGAATGCTACGCTCCAGAAAGTACGAATCTCACCACAACCGTCGATTTTAGCTGATTCAAGCAACTCTGTAGGGATATTCTCACTGAACTGTTTCATGAGGAAGACCCCAAATGGCCATCCAATCAAAGGCAAGATAACTGCCCAAAGAGTATCATGGATTCCCATGAAGTTGAC